>NZ_CACSJY010000007.1:0-155338 GCF_902706155.1 Pseudomonas sp. 18058 | reverse complement strand
ACGAAGCATTCTTTATCGGCGCTTTGGTGGAAGGGGTGGGGCCGATGTCTCCCACAGTCTGTACTGGGCTAACAGTCAGAAGCTGGCTTTTGGTCCCACCCACCCCTTCGAGTCCTACCATACAAGCGGGCTTGCTCGCGAAAGCGGTGGGTCAGCCACATTGATGTTGAATGTGCCGACGCCTTCGCGAGCAAGCTCAGCTCCTACAGATTTTCTGTCGTACACAAAATCTGAGTCAGAACACAAAGCCCCTGCGGGAGCGGGCTTGCTCGCGAAAGCGGTCGGTCAGCTACATTAATGTCGGATGTGCCGCCGCCTTCGCGAGCAAGCTCAGCTCCTACAGATTTTCTGTCGTACACAAAATCTGAGTCAGAACACAAATCCCCTGTGGGAGCGGGCTTGCTCGCGAAAGCGGTGTGTTAGCCACATTGGTGTTGGATGTGCCGCCGCCTTCGCGAGCAAGCTCAGCTCCTACAGATTTTCTGTCGTACACAAAATCTGAGTTAGAACACCAATCCCCTGTGGGAGCGGGCTTGCTCGCGAAAGCGGTGTGTTAGCCCCAGTGATGTTGAATGTGCCGACGCCTTCGCGAGCAAGCTCAGCTCCTACAGATTTTCTGTCGTACACAAAATCTGAGTCAGAACACAAATCCCCTGTGGGAGTGAGCCTGCTCGCGAAAGCGGTGTGTTAGCCCCAGTGATGTTGGATGTGCCGCCGTCTTCGCGAGCAAGCTCAGCTCCTACAGATTTTCTGTCGTACACAAAATCTGAGTCAGAACACAAAGCCCCTGTGGGAGCGAGCCTGCTCGCGAAAGCGGTGTGTTAGCCACATTGGTGTTGGATGTGCCGTCGCCTTCGCGAGCAAGCTCAGCTCCTACAGATTTTCTGTCGTACACAAAATCTGAGTCAGAACACAAATCCCCTGTGGGAGCGAGCTTGCTCGCGAAAGCGGTGTATCAGGCACCGTGTTGTTGGATCTGCCGCCACCTGCGCCAGCAATCTCTGCCCCTACACCTGCTAACGAACGCCAGCCTGGCGCAGTGCCGCCGGGGTGTAGCTGGCTGCCGAGGCCGTTGCGCCGAACTCGATGCTGCGTTTCTCTTCGTTCTTCAAGCCCAGCACCGAGTAACGACCCGATTGCAGGTCGTAGAGCGCTTCGGCGGTGTAGCCCGGGACTTGCTTGTGGTAGTACTGCTGGGCGTGGCCTTCGCCGACGCGCCAGAGTTGGCCGCGACCGTCGTAGTGGTCGACTTCCGCCAGTTGCCAGGTGTCTTCATCGAAGTACATGTGGCGAACCGCATAGATGTGGCGCTCGCCCGGCTTGAGTTTGGCCACCACTTCCCAAACGCGATGCAGTTCATATCGCGTCAGATCCTGGTTGATGTGGCCGGCCTTGAGAATGTCGGCGTACTTGAGGTTCGGCGAGTCGAGCTTGTAGCTGTTGTAGGGGATATACAGTTCTTTCTTGCCGACAAGTTCCCAGGTGTAACGGTCGGGCGCGCCGTTGAACATGTCGTAGTTGTCAGTCGTCGCCAGTCCATCGGCGGCAGTGGCGGGGCCGTCGTAGGCGACTTGTGGCGCACGGCGAACGCGGCGCTGGCCGGCGTTGTACAGCCAGGCATCGCGCGGCTCTTTGACTTGATCGATGGTCTCGTGGATCAGCAGCACATTCCCCGCCAGGCGCGCAGGCCCGGTGATGCGCTGGATGAAATAGAACAGGATGTTTTCGGCTTTGCTCTTGTCGAGGTCAGGCAGTTCGCGCGGATAGGAAATCTCGTCCTCCAGTTGCACCATGTTGAAGTCGCCGTTGGCTTGCGGCTGAACACGGGTGGCCAAGCGGTTGAGGTTGCCGCCGCGATAGCGGGTCAGGTGATTCCACAGCACTTCAACACCGTTTTTCGGGATCGGAAACGCGTAGTAGCGCGTGTCGCTAAAACCGCTCAGGCCATTGCCGCCGTCGACTTCCTCGGTTTTGACCGCGCTGTTTTTGATCACCGTATAAATGTCCGCCGGCGCGGACGCCGTGCGATGCGTCGGGTAGACCGGGATTTTGTAGGTCTCGGGGTAACGCTTGAACAGCGCCAGTTGCCCGGCCGTGAGCTTGTCTTTGTACTTTTCGGCGGTGGCCGCGGTGATCACAAAAAGCGCTTTCTCATTGGCGAACGGGTCGCTCAAGAAGCCCTTGGCATCGACGCCGCCGGCACTGGTCGGCAAGCCACCGCTCCAGGCCGGAATGCTGCCATCGGCATTGGCCGCTTTCACCGCGCCCATCGGCGTCAGCGTCGTGCCCAACTGCGCGGCCTCTTCGGGAGAGACCTTGGCCATGACACCAGTGGCCAGCAACGAAAGGCTCAAAGTAGCGATATGCGCGAGTGTTTTTGTTGTTTTCATGGTGGGGTACTCATGATTGTGGTCGCGTGGAAGTTCGCACCTCGGTTGAACGAGGTGATGTGGGTGAAGCGCAGTTAGAAAAGGGCGATTTATCGACTGAGGAACAACAGGCCGATAACCAGTGCGGCAAGGAACACCGTCTCACCGACCAGCAGGGCAATGGGTCGCCAACCGACCGAGGCGAGTTTTTGCAGCGAGGTTTTCAGGCCCAGCGCTGAGATGGCGATCACCAGACAGCCGCGCGACAATTCATTCATCGCGTCGGACACCGAGGGCGCCAGCAAACCACCACTGTTGATCGCCACCAGGCAAACAAACGCCAGCAGAAATCCGGGGATCATCGGCAGGCGTCGATTGTTGTCAGAGGAGGCTTTGTGCTGACGGCGAAACATCCAGGCAATGACTACCACCGCCGGCACCAGCAACGCCACGCGCAACAGTTTCACCACCGTGGCGATGTCGCCGGTCGCCGGCGAAATCATGTAGCCCGCGCCGACCACCTGAGCCACGTCGTGAATCGTGCCGCCGAGAAATATCCCGGCCTGCTCGGGCGACAATCCCAACAGTTTGCTGATGATCGGATACGTGATCATCGCCACGGTCGACAGGCTGGTCACACCGACCACGGTCAACAAGGTATCGCGCTCGCTGTCTTTGTGTTTGGGCAAAATCGCCGAGATCGCCAACGCTGCCGACGCGCCGCAGATCGCCACCGCACCGCCGGTCAACACGCCAAGATCGGCGCGCACACCCAATATCCGCGCCAACAGCCAGCCGATGGAAATCGTCGCGGCCACTGCACACACCGCAGCAAGGACGGTTTCCCAGCCCAGCGATCCCATCTGCCCCAGGGTAATTCGCGCCCCGAGCAACGCAACACCGATGCGCAGCAGGGCGCGTGCGGCGAATTCAATGCCCGGCAGGCAGCGGCCATCTTCGCTGAGAAAGTGACAGGCCATGCCGAACAGCAGGGCATAGAGCAGCGTCGGGCCGCCGTAATGATCGGCGATAAAGGCTGACGCCATGGCGATTGCCAGACTCACCAGCAGGCCGGGGCCGATCTGTCGGCAACGGCTGAGCAGTTGCCGGGGCGCGCTGATCGGCGCGGCATACGCTGGGTTTTTTATTGTTTTGTTCATGTCTGTCACGTTCCCGAAAAAGTGCTCGCGTCAATCGGTCGGTGCTTGCTCGAAACACGGCACGGTGCGGTCGATGGCCACCCACGGCTGCGCTGATCGGCACCACAGATGCATCGCCGGTTGCACCACGGACGGGTCGCTGAGCGTGCCGGCCTTGATGACAAACAGGCCGGGCATCGTTGCCACTTCGCTGTACAGCGCAGAGCCGCAGGCGCCACAGAAGAAACGCCGCACGGGCATGCCGCTGCCGCCATCGCTGGCGAAGCTGCTAAGACTGAGGCCCTCAACCTCGAAGCCCTCGGCGGGCACCACGACGTTGATGGAGAACGCGCTGCCCGATTGTTTTTGGCAGTCCGTGCAATGACATACAGCGGTCACCAACGGGGCGGCGAGGGTCGAATACTGAACGTTGCCGCACAGGCAGCTGCCATTAAGGGTGCTCATGGTTTAAGTCTCTTCAGGTCGGGGGAAAGAATCAGGGCTGAACGATGGATCCGGATTGCCATTGCAGGGCGTTTTGCGCGGTGTGCCGGATGCTGCGCAGGGCGCTGTAAAACACCAGCGCGGCGAGGCTGCAACCGAACAGCACGACGCAAAGAATCGAATACTTGATAGCGTTCGGATCCTTGAACACGTAGTCGGTCAGCACGCCGACCATCACCGGCCCGCAGCCGGCGCCCAGCAGGCTCAATGCGCCGGTGTACATGGCCATGAACTGGCCGCGCATCGGCGCCGGTGCGACTTCGACGATCAGCGCTGCACCGACGCCGAACAGGCAAGTCCACAGGGTC
The DNA here is from genome assembly GCF_902706155.1 of Pseudomonas sp. 18058. Classification (NCBI taxonomy): domain Bacteria; kingdom Pseudomonadati; phylum Pseudomonadota; class Gammaproteobacteria; order Pseudomonadales; family Pseudomonadaceae; genus Pseudomonas; species Pseudomonas sp. 18058. The sequence continues at coordinate 151,018 of NZ_CACSJY010000007.1, read as the reverse complement.
GCCGCCAGCACCAGAAAGGGCACTGCGCGTTCGACGCTTGAAGCCATCAACAGCGGAATACTAACGAGGGCGAGCAGCACGCTGGCGATCACGGCGATGCGCAGGTTGGCGTTGGTCACGCCGCGATTGCGCCAGTATTCACCCAGCCAACTGGCGAAGATCACACCAATCGGGCCGCACACGCACATGATCGCGCCCATCAAGGCGCCGATGCGCGCATAGCTCCAGCCGAACTCACGGACAAAGTAGGTCGGTACCCAACTGCCGCTGCCGTAGACGGCGGTGTAGAAGCAGCCGGCACCGAAGAAAATCGCGGTAAAGGTGCGGCGGTTTTCGCGCAGATAGGCCAGCACCTCGCGCAGCGGAATCTCCACGCGCACGGTCGGGCTGAGCCCCATCGCGTTCTTACGCAGACGCGGTTCTGGCACGCCGATCATCAGTACCAGAACGAGCAAGCCCGGCAGGCCGATCGACATCAGCGTGGTCTGCCACGGTTGCAGCAAGCCCAGCCACGGCAGGGTCAGTGGGTGCGCGGTGAAGTAGCCAAGCACCAGACCGGTCGCGAGCAGACCGGCGCCGGCACCGAACGAAGCGCCCATGCCGAACACGCCCAGAGCGCGTCCGCGATTGTGCGGGGTGAACAAATCGCTGATCAGCGACACCGCGCCCGGCAACAGCACCGCCTCGCCAACCGCCACGCCAATGCGCGCCAGCAGCAGATGCCAGAACTCGGTTGCCAGCCCGCCGGCCGCCGTGGCCAGACACCACAAACCGATGCCGACGGTGATCACCAGCGGACGATTACCACGGTCGATCAGGCGCGCAATCGGCAGCCCGACCAGTGAGTAAAACGCCGCGAAGGTAAAACCGTGGAGAACCCCCATCCAGCTGTCGTTGACCTGCAACGAATGCTGAATCGGGCCGACCAGCAGCGTGAGGATCTGCCGATCCATGATCGAAAAAACATAGGCGATCAGCAGAACGCTGACCGTGTAATAAGCCTGCCCACGATGGGTGAGTTCCACGGGCGAGGAGGTGACGGTGCTGGCCTGGAAACCGTTTGTGCTGGACATCGTTGGATGACCTCTTGGCGTGCGTTGTTTTTATTGTTGAACGCTGCCAATGCGCGCGAGTGCGGCGCGCATTGGCCATGGCAATAAACGCTTAGCCGGGTTGCTGCCAGAGATTGTTGTCCTGCCAGATGTTTTCCTTGCGCCAGTGCTCCGGCAGGGTTTCGCCGGTGTGCTGAATGACCCGGCCGATGAGCAATTTCAACTGCTGGGCTTCTTCGTAGTCGAGTGATTCGAGGGCGCTCATTTCTGCCGCTTTGGCAAACGCCAGCCACTGGATGGTCAGTTGCCGTCCGGACTCGGTGAAGTAGATGCGCTCCGATTCTTCGTCAGACGCCTCCAGCGTTAGCAAGCCCTTGTCGACCCACAGGTCGAGGTGCTCGCGGGGCAGATGCTTGCCAACGAATTCGAACAGGCGCCGCAGTTGCGTCAGGGTTTTGCCTTCGCCGAAGCTGAGCATGCCCAGCAGTTCGAAATCCAGATCACTCATGCCCATCGTCTTGAGTTGCTGACGAATCGGCAATTGCATCTGGTAGTAGGCGCGACCGAGCAGGAAGCCCAGCCAATTCTCGCCGTAGACGCTGTTGTCCACCGCTGGCGCTGGCTGCATCAGGCGCCGGTAACCACCGCCATGAAACACCAGCGGCGGGGTATCGAAGCGGTCGAAGGCGAGCACTTCGCCGACCAGAATGACGTGGTCGCCACCTTCATATTGGTAGGTGGTGCGGCACTGAAAACGTGCCGAACAGCCTTCCAGCAGGGGAATGCCGTCGGGGCCGCGACCGGTGGTGAGCCCGGCGAACTTGTCGACGCCGCGCTTGGCGAACAGGTTCGACAGGTGTTCCTGATCGGTGGCCAGAATGTGCACGGCGAAGTATTCGGACGCGGTGAACGCGTGGGCGGAGGTCGAGTCCTTGTTCAGGCTCCAGAGCACCATCGGCGGGTCAATCGATACCGAATTGAAACTGTTCGCGGTCAAGCCGTAGTCCTGGCCGTCGGCGCCGCGCGTGGTGACGATGGTGACGCCGGTGGTGAAGGCGCCGAGGGCCTGGCGGAACTGTCTTGGGTCAAAATTCGTATTGTTCATGCTGGGGACTCCATCGCCGCCAACGTATCGGGGCGAATTTATTGTTGTTCTGACAAACACGCATGCTTCAAGGGCAGAGCTTCAGTGATTTACGGGCACAGCAATGGCATGACCAGGCGGCCGAAGCGCTCAGCCTCTTCATGATGCGGATAACCCGAGAGGCAGAAGCCGGTGCAGCCGGCCTCGACAAATTCCATCAGTTGCGCGGCGACTTGCTGGGGATTGCCGACCACTGCAACGCCAGCGCCCGGGCGGACTTCGGTGATGCCAGTCCACAGGTGCGGGGTCATTTTGCGCCCGACGGTTTTCGACAATTCAGCCGCTCGCTGGCTGGCGACCGAGTTGCTTTTTGCCGCCATTTGCACGGCGGCGGCCAGTGCCGAGTTTTCTGCACCGGCAATCAGCGCGTCTGCGGCGGCCCAAGCGTCGTCTTCGTTTTCGCGGCAGATGATCTGCAAGCGCATGGCGAATTGCAGTTCATCTTCACGACCGTATTTGGCCGCGCGGGCGCGCATTTCGATGATCTGCCCGGCGATGCGCTCGGGGTAATCGCCCCAGAACAGGTGCACTGACGAGTGCTTGGCTGAAATCTCCGCCGCCTGCTCCGAGCCGCCGCCAAGGAAGAAGGGCGGGTGCGGTTGCTGGAACGTCGACGGTATGATTTTCGGCCCGTTTACCTGGAAGTATTTGCCGTTGTGCTCGACGTCCTGCTCAGTCCACAGGCGCTTCATCAGTTCGACTTCTTCAAGAAGCTGATCGTAGCGTTGTTCTTTTTCCGCAAACTGGCCTTCGGCGACAGCGTCTTTGTCGCTGACACCGGCAATCAGGTTGAGGTAAATGCGGCCTTGGGACATCTGATCGAAGGTCGCGATCATTTTTGCCTGAGCGACCGGGTGGATGTAGCCAGGCTTGAGCGCCGCGAGCATTTTCAGGTGTTTGGTGCGCGAGGCGAGAAACGCGGCGACCATCCAGGCATCCCAGCAAATCGCGCTGACCGGAATCAGCATGTAGTCGAAACCGGCGTTTTCGGCCGCGATGGCCACGCGTTCGAAGTGTTCCAGCGAGCGTGGAATGTCTTGGCTCGGGTCACCAAAAGCGCTGGTGTCGCCGAGGGTTGGACAGAACCAGCCCATGTTCAGGGGGATTTTATTATTCATTGTGAGGCTCCCGTCAGGTGAACGATGGGTGCACTTCATCAAAGGCTTTACGCTGAGTAAAATGAATAGGTAACATTGCCGGTATGCACAATATTAATATCCGCACGCTCGACCTGAACCTACTAGTGGTCTTCCTTACGCTCTGGGAAACCCAAAGCGTGACCCGTGCCAGCGAGCGTCTGGCGTTGAGTCAGTCCGCCGTCAGCCATGCCTTGCGCCGGTTGCGTGAGCGCATGGGCGACGAGTTGTTTGTGCTGGGGCGCACTGGCCTGCTGCCAACCTCGCGGGCCACGGAAATCATCGGCCCGGTGCGTGAGGCGCTGGAGAAGATCGATCAAGTGTTGCAGGGCGGCAGCACGTTTTCACCGGGCACCACGCAACGAACCTTTCGGATTGCGGCGGGGGATTTTGTCGAGTTCATGATCTTGCCGAAATTGCTCCAGCACATCAGTACCACGGCCGCCGGGGTCGTCATCGAAATCGTGCCGTTGCCGGATCCGTTGGCGCTGTCGCTGATGCTGGAGAGCGGGGCGATTGATCTGATGATCAACACACCCGCCGTGCTTGGCGCCGGTGTGCGCAGTGAGAAACTGGCCACCGTGCAGTTGCAGACCCTGATTTGGCAGCGCGAAGGCCTGAAGGCCGGGCGTTTCCCGATGGCGTTGTATCTGGAGCGCCCGCACGTGGTGATCAGCATGCACGAGCGCGGCGGCAACATCATCGACCGCACCTTGGCGGCGCAGTCGTTACGCCGCCCGATTGGTGCGGTGGTGCAGAATTTCATGGCGATGCCAGTTATCGCTTCGCAAACCGGCTACATCTGCAACCTGCCGAGCCCCATCGCACAGGCGTTTGCCAAGGCTTACAAACTCAGCTGCCACGCGCCGCCCATCGAGTTTCCCGAGCCGGAGCTGATCGTCTGCTGGCACACGCGATTCGATGCCGACGAAGGTCTGCAATGGATGCGCGATCTGGTCAGGCAGTGTGCGCTGGCTTGACGCTCGGCTTCACAGCAGGCTCCACGAAACCCCGACGTAAACCCCCATACCTTCCCCCGGCGTCGACCGCGCGGCATCCTGACCTTTGTCGTCATACCCCGGCGTGACCGTGGCGGCGTAGTGTTTGTTGGTCAGATTGCGCATGTCGACCCAACCCTGCCAGTCACCCTTCGGTGCGTTGTAGCCGAGCGTTGCGCCGAACAGTGCGTACGGATCGGCGTAGTAGCTGTCCGCGTAATCCACGGCAACTTTCGACACCAATTGCGTATTCACCGCCGCGAAGAACCCCTGCGGCCAGTCGTAGCGCAGTTCGCCTTGGTAGTAATGCATCGGCAGACCCGGCAAGCGGTTGTCGCCGAAGCGGTCGTCGTCGCGATAGTGGAAATCGCTGAAGGTATACGCCTGACGCAGGCTCAACTGGCGGCCGTCGGCAGCTGACCAGAGTTTGCTGTTGAGGCTCGCTTCAACGCCTTGGTGCACGGTCGGGCTGGCGTTCAACTCATAAGGCGTGACGGCGTTGGCGTCCGGCAGCACTGAAAGCAGTTCATGCCACACCTGCGCGTAGTACCACGCCAGGCTCCATTCGCCGATGGCGCTGTCGCCACGCCCGCCGAGTTCCAGCGTGGTCGCGGTCTGGTTTTGCAGTTTGATCGGGTCTTTTTGCGTACCCGTCGCGGCGCCGTTACCGGCAGGGAAGCGCACGTTGGAGCTGTAGATCAGCGACCACGGGTGCGGCGCTTCGACGGAGCGGCTGAGGTTGCCGAACACTTGCAGATCCGGGTTGATCTGGTAGCGCAGGCCGAGGCGCGGCGCGTAGTCCCAATCGTTCATGCTGGTTTTGCCACCGCTTTGCGGATAGGTCACGTCGCTTTCGCGGCGGGTGTAGATGGCGGCGAGGCCGGTGGTCAGCCACAGGTCGTTGGCGATTTCGAGGTCGTTGCCGAAGTGCAGCACGGTGTCCGAACCCTGATAAGTGAAATCGCGCATTTTTGTGCCCGGCGCATAACCGGCGGTGTTGCCGGTGGGAATGCGCACGAATTCGCTGGCGCCATCATTGGGCAGGTGTTTGGTCACGCGCAGGCCGACGTTGCTGCGGCTTTCCATGCCGAAGATCGTGTCGCGACGTTTGTAGTCGAAGGTGCCGCTGACATCGGTGTAAGCGACTTTCAAACGGTTCGGGCCTTCGCGCAGATCCATCGGGTAATCGTGGTAGACGAGGCCGGTCTGGATGCTCGAATCGTCGTCGATGTAGAAGGTGGTTTTGTTGCCGATGAAGGTGCTGCCCGGTTGCTTGCGGCTGTCGTCGCGCGCCACGTAAGACGGATTGGCCGCGCGTGGATCGTGTTCGATGGAGTGCTTGGTTACGCGGCCGGCGAGGTCGTTGTCGGTTTCGCGGTAGCGGATGTAGAAGCGCGTTTCCAGGTTCGGGTTGAAGCGATAACCGAAGTTGGCGATCACGCCTTTGCTTTCGCTGGCGGTGTGATCCTGATAGCCGTCGGCGTTGGAATCGGTCAGCGACACGTAGTAGTCGAAGTCGCCGAGCACTTGCCCGGAACTGACCTGACGCTGCTGATAGCCGTGGCTGCCATTGGCGTAGCGCACTTGCAGTTTCGGCGCGTTGTAGCCGGTGTGGCTGACGTAATCGATGGCGCCGCCGAGGGCCAGTGAGCCACGGTCGAAACCGTTGGCGCCGCGCAGCACTTCAACGTGATCGACCCACAGCGGTTCGAGCAATTCGTAAGGCGTACCGCCGGGGCCGGTCAGCGGCAGGCCGTCGAGCATGGTGTAAAGGCCCGAGGCGTGAGCGCCCGGCGCGCGATTGATGCCCGAACCACGCACGGAAATCTTCACGCCTTCGTTGCCCGCCGACTGCGCGTAAACGCCCGGTTGATAGGCCAGCACGTCCTGATTACTCGAGACGCGGCCCTGCAACGGTTGGCGCATATCGACCACGTTGGTGCCGCCGGGAACTTGCTCGAGGCGCTCTTTGGCTTCTTCAACCGACGCATCCGAACCGCGTTGCTCATCGGCCGAAATCAGCACTTGCCCCAGTTCCAGACCTTGAGTCTCGGCCATCGCCGGGCAGGCAAGGGCCAGGCCCAGCAGGGCAGTGGGCAGGGATTTTGGCGACGGCATCGAAAAACTCCAGACAGGCAAGGGCGGGCAATGAATGAACAGTGCGACGCAGGAAAGAACGAAGGAAACACATGGCAATTTTGCTTTTTACCCGGCGATGGCAAACAGCAGGTCATGAACTAACCTCACGTGTCTGGTGTGTGTCGTCAATAAACATTCTGTTTCTGCATTCATTCGAGAGGGCCGGGTCATGGCAAAAGACAAAAAGAAGGACGCCAAGGCGCCTGAAAGTCCGAAGCTGAAAAACAAGGATTACCTGGAGCAACTGCGCAAACTGCACGTTGAGCTGGTCAAGTTGCAGGAATGGGTGATCGCCGAGGGCGTAAAGGTTTGTATTGTTTTTGAAGGGCGTGATGGCGCGGGGAAGGGCGGTACGATCAAGGCGCTGACTGAGCGTGTGAGCCCGCGGGTTTTCCGCGTGGTGGCGCTGCCGGCGCCAACGGATCGCGAGAAGAGCCAGATGCATGTGCAGCGTTATTTGCCTTATCTGCCGGCGGCGGGGGAAGTGGTGATCTTCGACCGCAGTTGGTACAACCGCGCCGGTGTCGAGCGGGTGATGGGTTTTTGCACGGATGAGCAGGCGGACAAGTTTCTCAAGTCGATCCCGTGGGTTGAGCATGCGATCGTGCAGTCCGGGGTGATTTTGCTGAAGTATTGGCTGGAAGTGAGCCCGGAAGAGCAGACGCGGCGGCTAGAGGCGCGGATCAATGACGGTCGCAAGATCTGGAAACTGACGCCGATGGATCTGAAATCCTACAGCCGCTGGTACGACTACTCGCGGGCGCGGGATGAGATGTTCAAACATTCCGATACCGAGCATGCGCCGTGGCTGGTGGCGGATTCGAATGACAAGCGTCGGGCTCGGCTGAACATCATCACTGATGTGCTGAGTCGCATTCCTTATGAGGATGTGAAGCGCGAGAAGGTCGAACTGCCGAAGCGGCAGAAGGCGGGCAAGTACAAGGATCCGAATTATCCGTATCGGCGTGTGGCGGAAAAATTCTGATACGCAGCCGGGTGCGATGTTGAACCCACCGCCGCCTTCGCGGGCAAGCCCGGCTCCCACAGGGGTCTCGGGCGTACACAAATCCCCGAACACCCCACAAATCATTGTAGGAGCTGAGCTTGCTCGCGAAAGCGGTGGGTCTGTCACCATCTCCGGTACAGATCCACCGCTTTCGCGAGCAAGCTCAGCTCCTACAGGGGGCTCGGTCGTACCGAAGATCCCGAACACCCCACAAAACCCTGTGGGAGCTAGCCTGCTGGCGATTGCTTTGGGTCAGGCAACATCTTCGGCACAGACATTCCGCTTTCGCGAGCAGGCTCACTCCTACAGGGTTCTTGGCCGTACACAAATCCCCGATCACCGCACAAATCCTTGTAGGAGCTGAGCTTGCTCGCGAAAGCGGTGGGTCAGTCACCATCTCCGGTACAGATCCACCGCTTTCGCGAGCAAGCTCAGCTCCTACAGTTTGGTGTTGTCTGTTTGATTACTTCGACAAACGCCTGCACCCGCGCACTGCGTTCATGCTTGCGCGTCAGCAGCAACAGCGGCGCTACGGCACCTGGCTCGGCTAGCGGCCGATAAACCACGCCACGCTTAACCAGCGCCTGTGCACATTCAGGCACCACCGCGACCCCTCGACCAGCCGCCACTAACGCAATAATCGAGGTGATCTGTTTGCCCGTCGGGCCAGCGATTAGCGTCAGCCCATGCAGGCGAAAAAGCGCTTCAACGATGTCATTCAACCCCGAACCATAATCCTGCGGGAACGCAATCAACGGATAAGCGCTCAGCTCCGCCAACGTCACCCGATCCCGCGAGGCCAGCGCGCTATCGCTGGCAACCGCCGCCACCAACGGCTCATTGCCCAAACAAATCGCCTGAACCCGCGCATCCTCGCCAACCGGCAACAAACGACTCAGCCCAATATCCAGCCGTCCCTCAATCAACTGCGCACACTGATGATTCGAAGCCCCTTCATCCACCGTCACCTGCACATCCGGATACAAAGAACAAAACCGCTTAAGCGTCTCGCTAAACACATCCGACAACGCAATCGAGCTCGCATACCCCACCGCCAAATGCCCTGCAGAGCCCGTCGCCAGCTTGCGCGTAATGCCTTCCGTCATTTCCACCTGCTCCAGCAGCGCTCGCGCATGCGGTACAAAATGCCGCCCCTCTGCAGTGAGCGTGACATTGCGGCTACTGCGATCAAACAGCTGAAACCCCAGCTCTTTTTCCAGTGCCGAAATCTGCCGGGTCAGGGGTGGCTGGGCGATGTGCAGACGTGCGGCGGCGCGGCCGAAGTGTAATTCGTCGCTGACGATCAGGAAGTAACGCAGGCGGCGCAGATCGAGCATGTTCATCCTTGGGTATCAATCGGTCGGAAATCGGTATTGGATCCGTCCAGCGTTCATCTTATAAAAATGTTTAAAAATATTTCTGAAAATTCCTGCGGCTTCTCAACATAGCCTTCAGAACAACATGGATATTCAATGAAGACTCTGCTCGAAAGCCTCATCCCGATCCCCGTAGCCGCGCTCGGCGCATGGCTTGGTTACCTCACCGGCCTGCCGCTGGGCGAGCTGATCGGTGCGATCTGCCTGGTCACCACGTTAAGCAAAATCGGCGTGCGCATGCGTATGCCTTACCCGTTCGTGGCCGCGGTGCAGTTGTTGCTCGGCGTCAGCGTCGGCTCGATCGTCACCGCTTCAATGCTCGGCGAGCTGAGCGATTTCAGCATCTTGGTAGGCTTGCTGATCTGCATGACCGCGCAAATCGTCGTCGGCTACAACTGGCTGCGGCGCATGGAACGCTGGGGCCATGTGGAAAGCCTGCTCGGTTCGATACCAGGCGCAATGGCGGCGGTGATGACCGTCACCAGCGATCAAGGCCCGGCCTCGGGGCGCATAGCCTTTGTGCACATCGTGCGGTTGCTCGCGTTGTTGCTGGTGGTGACGCTTATCGCGGGTGGCCATGCAGACAACACGGCACCGACTCTGGGTGCGCTGGACGATTACCTGCGAGTGATCCCGCCCGCGCTGGCGGCAGTGCTCGCCGGGTATCTGCTGGAACGCTTCGATGTCCCCGCGCCGTACATGCTCACCGGTTTGCTCTGCACAGCGGCGGCCAACGTCGGGTTTCACGCCGATTTGCAGGTGCCCGAGCCACTGGCGATTGTCGCGCTGATCCTGCTCGGCGGCCTGATCGGTATCCGTCTCAAAGACATCACCCTCAAGGATTTCGTCCGCTACATCCGCGCCGGGCTGGTGGTCACCGCGCTGACGTTCTGCTCGACGCTGGCGATTGCCTTCGCGTTCAGCCAGTTCACCGGCAAGCCGTTTCTCGCACTGTTCATGTCGTGGGTGCCGGGCGGCGTCGAGGTGATGACGGCAGCGGCGTTGCTGCTCAAACTCGACCCGGCGTTCGTGATGCTCAATCACGTGGTGCGCATGTCGATCATCCATCTGTGCCCGGCAGTGCTGCCCAAGCGATTCTTTCAGGAGAATCCGCAACCGGCATAAACACTCTCCATCCGTCGCCCGCGCTGAACGACGCAGGAAGGACTTATCTCTATCGATGAAGCACTCGATGAGAAATCCCCTATGTTCGATCAGCGGAAGAAAGAATCACTGGCGGCATGGCGCAAACTGGCGACGCAATCGCAAATGCGCCTGGATCCGGAAGAACAATACGACGAGTTGCTAAAAGCCGCCGATGACATGGAGGAGCAAGGGCTGATCACCAGCGCCGAATGGCGTCAGTTGGTGCGCGATGCGGGCAGCGTGTTCACGCATCCCGATCAAGCGCGCAGATAAAACCGGCAACGGTTGAGTGATGCCATGGACTCGCTCGACTCAGCGCTGATGGCGGCGCGCAGCCAGTTTGCGATCACCATCAGTTTTCACATCGTGCTGGCCGCGTTCACCATCGGCCTGGCCAATTTTCTGCTGGTGCTCGAGGCGCTTTGGTTAAAGAGCGGACGGCAGATTTATCTCGATGTTTACCGCTATTGGCTGAAAGTGTTTGCCCTGAATGTCGCGGTGGGCACGGCTTCTGGGCTGATTCTGGAGTATCAGTTCGGCCTCAACTGGTCGCGGCTGGCGGTTCAGGCGGGCGATATTCTCGGCCCGCTGATGTTTTACGAAGTGTTGGCGGCGTTTTTTCTCGAAGCGGGTTTCCTCGGCATCATGCTGTTCGGCATGAAGAAGGTCGGCCCGCGCCTGCATTTTTTCGCCACCTGCGCGGTGGCGGTGGGCTCGCTGATCAGCGCGTTCTGGATTCTCTCGGCGAATTCCTGGATGCACACGCCGGCGGGGTATTCGATTGCCGCCGACGGCCGTTTTATCGCCGAAGACTGGTGGGCGATCATTTTCAATCCATCGTTTCCCTATCGGCTGGTGCATATGACGCTGGCAGCGTTGCTCGGCACCGCGACGCTGGTGGCCGGCATCAGTGCCTGGCAGTTGCTCAAACGCGCGGACAATCCACGGGCGCGGCTGGGGTTTTCCATGGCGCTGTGGCTGCTCGTCGTGCTGATGCCGGTGCAGATCGTGGTCGGCGATCTGCATGGTCAGCACAGCTTGAAAGTGCAGCCGCAGAAAGTCGCCGCCATTGAAGGTTCGTGGACGCGTCCAGCCGAGGGCGCGGGCGAACCGTTGCGGCTGTTCGCGTGGCCCGACATGGCGCAGCGGCACAATCACTGGGAAGTGGCGATTCCGCGAGTGGCTTCGTTGTACCTGACCCATGATCTCAGCGGCACCATCGCCGCCCTTGATGAATTTCCCGCGCAGGACATTCCGCCCGTGGCGCCGGTGTTCTTTGCATTTCGGCTGATGGTCGGACTGGGCGTTTTGATGCTGGGGCAGGGCGTGGTCAGCCTGTTTTTCCGTCGTCGTCAGCGCCTGTACACATCGCGCGGCTGGTTATGGGCCAGCGTGTGCATGGCGCCGGCGGGTTTTGTCGCGATGCTCAGCGGCTGGGTTGTCACCGAGGTGGGCCGGCAGCCGTTTACCGTCTACGGCCTGATGCGTACGGCCGACAGCCTGTCCTCGGTGTCCCGCGCGCAAGTGCTGGCTTCGACCTGGCTGATTCTGCTGTTTTATCTGCTGGTTTTTGGCATCGGCCTGTGGGTGTTGCTGCGTTTATTGCGCGAGCCGCCAAAGCAGGACGAGTCCGGGCCGCAACCGACGCTGGCCGATGAAACGGGGCATTCCTGATGGACACCGACTGGATCACGCTGCTGTGCGCGGGCGCGTTGGCCTTCTCAGTGATGAATTACGTGCTGCTTGACGGCACGGATCTGGGCGTCGGTGTGCTGCTCGGCTTGACCGAAAACAGCCAGCACCGCCGCGCCATGGCGGTAACCATTCTGCCGATCTGGGATGCCAATGAAACCTGGCTGGTGCTGGGCGGCGGCGGGCTGCTCGCGCTGTTTCCGCTGGCCTACGCGATTTTGCTGCCAGCGCTTTATCTGCCTTTTATCCTGATGTTCCTCGCGCTGATTCTGCGCGCGGTGGCGCTGGAATTTCGCGACCACTCGCCCAACGAAGCGATCAAGCGTTGGGTCGATGGCGCGCTGTTATGCGGTTCTTTGCTGGCGGGCGCGATTCAGGGCGTGGTGTTGGGAACGCTGGTGCAAGGCGTGCCGCATCAGGGCAGTCACTACACCGGCAGCGGTGTGGAATGGCTGGGGGCGTTTCCGCTGTTCTGCGGCTTGGTATTGGTGCTCGGCTATGCATGGCTCGGCGCTTGCTGGCTGTATTGGCGAACCGTCGACGACTTGCAGCGGCGCTGCGCACGCCAGGCGCGGGTGCTGGCGCTGATCACCGTTTTGCTGCTGATCGTGTTGGTGATATGGACGGCAACGTTGCAGGCCCAATACATGCAACGTCTGACCGATATTCGCGTCTGGGCGCCGACGCTGATGGTGCTCGCCATTCTTTCAGCGGTGTTCTGGTCAGGGTTTCGCAGCCGCTTCGATGGCGTTCCGCTGTTCGCCGCGCTGGGCGTGTTTGTGCTGGCATTCGCGCTGATGCTGGTTGCGTTGTTTCCGCTGATCGTACCGCCGGATCTGACCTTGAAAGCCGCCACGTCCAGCCCGAAAAGCCAACTGTTCATGTTGATCGGTTTCGCCGTGCTGATCCCGGTGACCCTGGTTTACAACACCTTCGGCTTCAAAGTCTTCAGCGGCAAAGTGCGGCCGATCAAGTCTTCTTGAGGGCGTATTGGCTGGCCAGATACTGGCAGATACGACCTGTCTGTTCTGAAAACGTCAGCCCCGAGAACTTTCATCCCCTCCATCGAGTCGACCAGACAACCACAAAACCGGCCATACGACGGGTCGGTTGAAAACTATAAAAAGGTGTCTGTCATGAGTTGTCTGATTTGTGCGGGGGGCGCTGAGCGCATTCATTGCCAAGGCCCATGGGAAGAACGTGATTGCCCTGAATGCGGGCGCTATCGCGTGGCCGACGAACTCTTGCTGACCCTGATTGAGCAGGGGCAAATCTTCGATGTCGGCAAAACCCGAGGCTGGCTCGACAGTCGCCGCGCCGAGGTGGCGATCCCGTCGATTGAGGTGCATGAGGCGCTGCTCGTCGGATGATGGCGGCGCGCCAGCACGCCGCATCCCTTAATCCGACGTTAGCTGGTAATCTGCCGCCCGATTATCTGCAGCTCTCGGGAGCCTTTCATGACTGGCCTTTACGCCGCTTTTCCTCCAGACCTGGCTCCTGGCGATGTTTCGGCGGCGCAAACCGCGCTCTCGGACATCGAACTGCTGCACAGCATCAGCGTCAGCCTGATCGGCGAGCAGGATCGCGAAGCGCTCTACGGCAAAATCGTCGATGCGGCGGTGTTCATCACCGGTTCGCAGTTCGGCACGATGCAATTGCTCTGTACGCCGGAACACGGCGCCGGCCATGGTGGCGAGCTGCAATTGTTGTACGCCCATGGCCTGCCGGCCGAGGCGGTCGGTTTTTGGCATTACGTCAGCCCGGCGGCCTATAGCAGTTGCACCTTGGCGCTGAAACTCGGCCAGCGCGCGATCATTCCCGATTTCGAACAATGGGCCGACATTGCCGGTACCGAAGACCTGCTTGCGTTTCGCCGCACGGGCATTCGCTCGGCGCAGACCACGCCGTTGATGTCGCGCGATGGCCATCTGCTCGGCATGATCTCGACGCACTGGAACAAACCGCACCATCCCTCCGAACGCGATTTGCGCCTGCTGGACATTCTCGCGCGCCAAGCCGCTGATTTGCTCGAACGCACCATCGCCGAAGAGGCGTTGCGCGAAGTCGAAGAGCAGCAACGGCAGACCGCCGCGCGGTTGCGCGAACTCAACGAGACCCTCGAACAGCGTGTCGCTGAGCGCACCGCCGAATTGATGCAGGCCGAAGAGAAACTGCGCCAATCGCAGAAAATGGAAGCGGTGGGGCAACTTACTGGGGGCCTCGCCCACGATTTCAACAACCTGCTGACCAGTATTTCCGGTGCGCTTGAGCTGATGAACCGGCGCATCGGCCAAGGGCGCCTGAGCGAAGTCGACAGGTACATGGTCGCCGCCCAAAGCGCGGCGAAACGTGCGGCGTCGCTGACCCATCGCCTGCTGGCGTTCTCGCGCCGGCAAACCCTCGAACCGCACGCCACCAACGTCAACACGCTGATGTACGGCATGGCCGAGCTGATCCAGCGTACCGCCGGGCCGGGCATCGTCGTCGAGACGCTCGGCAGCTCGGAGCTGTGGCCGGCATTTGTCGACAAGAGTCAGCTGGAAAACGCGCTGCTCAACCTCTGTCTGAACGCCCGCGATGCCATGCCCGATGGCGGTCGCATCACCCTGGAAACCACCAATCAGTGGATGAATCGCGAGGCAGCGCGCGGCATTGATCTGCCCGAAGGCGATTACCTCTGTGTCAGCGTTCGTGACAACGGTACCGGCATGTCGCCGGACGTCATGGCGCATGTGTTCGAACCGTTTTTCACCACCAAACCGATCGGCCAAGGCACTGGCCTCGGGCTGTCGATGATCTACGGGTTTGCCCAGCAATCCGGCGGGCAGGTGCAGATTCAATCGACGGTGGGTGAGGGCACCCAGGTGTCGATTTACCTGCCGCGCCACCACGTTGAAGCCAGCCAGGACGAACATGACGCTGCCGATGAGTCCGTCGCGGCCTCGCAACTGGGCGAGACCGTGTTGCTGGTCGACGATGAGCCGACCGTGCGCATGCTGCTGGCGGACGTGCTGGGCGAACTCGGTTACACGGTGATCGAAGCCGCCGACAGCGTCGCCGGGCTGAAGCTGTTGCGCTCCGATGTGCACATCGATTTGCTGGTCACCGACGTCGGCCTGCCGGGCGGCATGAACGGCCGGCAACTGGCCGAAGCGGGGCTGCAATTGCGCCCGCAGCTGAAGACCCTGTTTATCACTGGTTATGCCGAGAGCGCAGTGTTTGGCGGCGGTCAGCTTGAGGACGGCATGCACGTGCTGACCAAGCCGTTTGCCGTCGATGCGCTGGGTGGGCGGGTGCGCGAGCTGTTGGCGAAATAATCAGCCGCGCTCACGTTGTTCACAGCGCTATCCCTTCACCACTAAAAGTCGGTTTTTTCAGGTTTTCCTGATGGTTTGCCGCGCCCCTCTGCCAGACAATCCCCCGAAGCCGCACGATCCTCCTCGCGGAGGCCATTTCAAAAATGATCACGCCGGGAGTGTCGTTAATAGATGCTTGAGACAAAGATCAAAGTCGTTCTGGCCGACGACCATCCCGTTGTGCTGTTGGGGCTCATCGAGCTGATTGCGCGAGATGCGCGATTTGCAGTGGTGGGACAAGCCACAAGCTCGACGCAGTTGGTCGCGGCAATAAACGAGCACGCGCCGGACGTGGTCATCACTGATTACCACATGCCGGAAGCCTCGGTTTACGGCGATGGACTGAAACTTGTCGGTTATCTGGCCCGACATTTTCCGCACATCGACATCGTGGTGATGACCATGATTGCCAACCTGGAAGTGTTCGCGCGACTGCGCAAGCTGGGTGCCAGCGTTATACAAAAGAAACACATGCTGATGAACGTGCAATCGACACTCGACAGATTGGCGAGCCCTGTATCTCGTGAGCAAAGCGCGGATCACTGTCCGTCGATGGTGACAGCTGCAAGTGCTGCCGATGTGGCACAGCAACGGTTAAGTGCGCGGGAACTCGATGTGCTGCGTTTGTATATGGCGGGCCTGAGTTTTCGCAGCATTGGCAAGGATCAGCGACTCAGCGTTAAAACGGTCAGTGCGTACAAGTTGTCAGCCATGAAAAAGCTGAGTGTCGTCAGTGATCAGGAATTGATTGGCTACTGCATTCGCAGTCGCATGTTTAATTAAATACCGGACGGTATTGTTGGGGTTAGAGCGATGGACATTCCCGCTGCTGAAAAAGTGCACTTGAAACAAAACTCGGTAGACGCGGCGCTGGTGGAGGGGGCGCACAGCATCATCGGTGAAATCAGGCAGGCCACCGCCTCGGTTGCCGCCGTTCGAGAATCGGTTGTCGACGCGGCAGCCAACTTTGGCGTCAGTGTCTACTCGGCCAATGAAGACTTTTCCAAGGCGTACCGCCAGCTTTGCAGTGTCATGAGTGTGGCTGAAATCAAGCAGCGCTCAGCCATGCAGCAACTGGAAAAACAGACGCGCAGTGCGCTCCACGGCGTCATTATCAAAGTCACTATCGCCATCGGTCTGTCCGCCATTGCCGGCGCGGCGATCGGCGCCGGTATCACCACGATGATGATGCATTAACGTTTTCTTCAACTTAAACCGGCATCGATTTGACAGTGGGTGCAGCCTTGAAAATATCTGAAGAGGAAATGGTCGAGCTGATTGACGCTATCGGCCTGGCGATTGTTCCTGTGATCTTCAAAGGCGTCGATAAGGACACGCCCGCTTATGTCATGCGTGAGCGCGCAAACGTCAATGCGGAGATCATGGGGCGTTTCGCCGCGATGTTGTATTGCGGTGACGAAGTGGGCATGGAAGTGCTGGATCTGATCGCGCATTTCACCGCTTACATGCAAGTTGAGCATCAACATTCGATGAAACGCTTTCTCGGCCCCGACGGTGGCATGAGCAAACTACGGCAAGCGCGGGCTAATAAAGGTTCGATCCAGTAACAGCAGGCTTAGTGAGAATCGTCCCGGTATTTTTAAGGTTTAGCTGATGTTCGCCGAACACCTGCTGCGCCTAATCTGGCGCGATGAAACTTAAGCAATTTCTGCAACCCGCCGACTCATACTTTTCGACGCCCAAGGCCGCCAGAAGGTTGTTGCGACTGTTCGCGCAACTGCTGGTGCTCGGGACAATCGTCGGCGCGGTCATTTCAATCACCTCGATATTCAATAGCGAAATTTCCCGTCGCCAGGGTTTTATGAGCGACGCTATTGCCAATGCACGGGTGTTTTTTACCCAGCGTGAATCACTGCTCAAATGGCTGGTGCTGTCTGCGGTGAATGATCCGCAAGCCCCGGCAGGCCACGAAGCTGCTGACCACGCCAGCGGTTGGGGTGTGCGCCTGACCGGGCCGATGAATGACTATTTCAAAGACTATCGCCTGAACCTGCTTTACGTCCCTGAAGAGAAAGACAAGGGCGGTGAATACCTGAGTAAAGCCCTGCCGTTTATTACCCCGATTTCGCTGGATGTGCTGAGGAAGTTGCGCGCCCTCGATGATCAGGCGCCGGGTGCTGCGCGCGAACTCTGGCTCAGTGATCAAAGTGCATTTCCGCCGCGCTTGTACCTGTTCGGCCGAGTGGATTCGTCTCAGGCGGAATCAGGCTGGATCGGTCTGGAAATGGACGCTGCGGATGTCTCCAGCAGCCTGCATGATGACCGCGCCGGGCAATTCATGATGCTCACCCCCCATGGCGACGTGATGATGAGCAGTGCGCCCAGCGATCAATCCGCGCCCGGTTCACCGATGTTGAAGATCGGCGAGGACTTCGGTTTATTCGGTGTCGGGGCTGTGCCGGATCAGTTGGTGATGGAAAAAAAGCTCGGTTACTCGGACTGGAAACTTTCCTACACCCTCGAACTGTATTCGTTGTTGAAGGTGCTCTGGTGGCCTCTTTGTATCTCTCTCGTTCTGGTTTTTCTCACAGCGCTGCTGGTTTATAAACTGGTGCACCGCATCGAGCGTCGTCTCATCACGCCTGCCACAAAACGTATCGATGCGCTGATCGAAAGCGAGGCTTTTTGCCGTGCCGTGATCCAGACCGCGCCGGTTGCGCTCTGCGTACTGCGCCGTGTCGACGGCACCGTGGTGCTGGAAAACCGCTTGTCCGAGCAATGGCTGGGCGAATGCTCCGGGCGCGAACGCCTGTGTCATCACTGGATTGACCAAGCCTTTGACGAAGAAGCATCGAACCTGACGGATGCGTTTGAGGCGGGCAACGGTCGGCACTTGTATGTCAGCTTCGCGCCGACCCGCTACAACGGTGAAGACGTGCTTTTCTGTGCCTTCAGCGACATCAGTTCGCACAAACAGGTGGAAGCTGCGCTGGCAATGGCCAAGCAGACCTCGGACACCGCGAACGAAGCGAAAACCTTGTTTCTGGCCACCATGAGCCACGAGATACGCACGCCTTTATACGGTGTACTGGGCACGCTTGAGTTGATGGAAAAGACCGAACTGCGCCCGCAACAGAAAGCCTACATGCACGCGATCGGTAACTCGTCGGCGGCGTTGCTGAACCTGGTGTGTGATGTGCTGGACGTGTCGAAGATCGAAGCCGGGCAACTGGCGCTGGAAGTCAGTGAGTTTTCACCGTTGGAACTGGTGCGCGACGTCGTACAAAACTACACGGGCGCGGCGCGGGGCAAAGGCATTTTGCTTTATTCGTTTATCGATCCTGACATGCCTTCGGTGCTGCACGGTGATGTAACGCGTATCCGCCAGATCCTGAATAACTTGCTGAATAACGCCGTGAAGTTCACCGAGAGTGGGCAGATCGTGTTGCGTGCGAAGTTGTGCGTCGCCGAGGGTGATGTCCTGGAAGTGCACTGGCAGGTGTCAGACACCGGCCCCGGCATTTCCCAGGAAAATCAGGCGTTTCTGTTTGAGCCGTTTTACCAGGCCGGTTGCAACACTAACGTTGTCGCCGGCACCGGATTGGGCCTGTCGATCTGCCAGCGATTGGCGGCATTGATGGAGGGGCGCGTGCGGGTAGTCAGCACGTTGGGACTGGGCAGCAGCTTCACCCTCAGCGTGCCACTGGAAAACCTGTTGCCGGCGGATGACATCCTTTTGGCACCGGTGCCTTTGCAAGGTCTGGTGTATGTCTGTTCGCCGTCGCTGGCCATGGCGGATTACATCGCCGACTGGCTGCGCAAGTGGGGCGCGCGCGTGCAAACCGGCTGGCCCGCCAACACGGGCGGCACAGAAAACGCCGTCCTGGTCGAAGTGCATCCCGCTGAGTGGCGGCCGATCTACCCGGCCTGGACCGGGCCGCGTGTGTTGATCAGCCTAGAAGAGCGCGAAGACGACAGTGCCGTGCAGTTGAATGACTTGAATGCCATCCGCGATGCCGTTCGAAAAGCGCAAGGCCGCAAGGCCATTGTCGACGAGGTGGTCGTCAGCGACGTAGTCGAACGACTGAACTTGAAGATACTGGTGGCTGAAGACAATCAGGTCAATCAGTCCATTTTGAAAGACCAACTGCAAACACTGGGGTGTGAAGTGGCGTTGGCCAGCGACGGTACGCAAGCGCTGACGCTGTGGCGGGGGGAACACTTCGATGTCGTTCTCACCGATATCAACATGCCGAACATGAATGGATACGAACTGGCGAGACAACTGCGCAGCATCGGTTGCACCGGGCCGATTATCGGCGCGACGGCCAATGCGATGCGCGATGAAGGTGAACGCTGTTTTGGCGCAGGCATGCAACAGTTGCTGGTTAAACCGTTCGGTCTGGCGGCACTTTCCAACTGTTTGCAACAGTACAAAAGGACTAGCACACGTGGCCTATAGCGTTTTAGTGGTCGAGGATCATCCCTTTCAGCAAAGGCATCTTCTGGACTTGTACGGCTCAATGCACGACATCTCGCTCATGGCTGCGCGCAACGGTGACGAAGCGTTGACGCTGATGAAAACTCATCATTTCGACATGGTCTTGAGTGATCTGATGATGCCCGGCATGGACGGTCTGCAGTTTATTCAGCGGCTGGGGCACTTACCGTACAAACCTGCGTTGGCGATCATGAGCAGTGCCTCGCGGCGAATCATGATCAGTGCCAGTCTGGCCGCGAGAAGCCTGGGTTTTGAGGTGGTGGGCCTGATCTCCAAACCGGTGGATCTGATTGCACTGCGAACTCTGCACGACAAGATGCTAAAGCTCGGCGCCAGTGCGCATGCCCATAAAAAAATGCCGCAGGAGTTCGGCATCGCCTGTTTGCGCCATGCAATTGCCGACGGGCAGATACATCCCTGGTTTCAGCCGAAAAAGTCGATTGCCAGTGACCGCATTGTTGCGGCGGAAGCACTCGTGCGCTGGGCTCATCCAACGCTCGGAGTGTTATTGCCGGGCGACTTTCTATCGGAACTCGTGCGTCATAACCTTGAGGAAGAGTTACTGATGAGCGTCGTCTCTCGCACGATTGCCGCTCAGGCCTGCTGGCAGCAACAAGGTTACGACGTGCCGGTGACGATCAACTTGCCGACCCATCTGCTCAATGATGACGACTTACCCGATCGTTTATATGAGCGCGTACTCAGCGAAGGCGGGTTCCCCACTAAAATCGGTTTCGAGTTGATGGAAAGCTCAACCACCGATAATCAGGGACACTATTTCGCCGGTGTGTGCCGACTGCGCTTCAAGGGTTTCGGCCTGGCCCAGGATGACTTTGGCAAGGGCTACAGTTCCTATTTCAATCTGGCCTCGACACCGTTTACCGAGCTCAAAATAGACCGGTCGTTAGTCCACGGTAGTGTCGAGAACGAGCACCTCGCCGCGGCACTCAGCAGCATCGTCGCGCTCGGCAGGCAACTGGGTTTGAACGTGGTGGCTGAAGGTGTTGAAACAGCCGAAGAGCTTGCACTGCTGAAAAGAATGCACTGCGATCAAATTCAGGGTTTCCTTATTTCGAAAGCCATCGAGTCCGATCTGTTCTTACGCCTGCTTGGCGAAAATACCCGTGCACATTGCTGAACCGTGCACGGCTCGCCTTTCAAAATAGCCACGTTGACTACTATTGAAGGGCGCCTGGCGCGTTACATCCTTTTCGAGGCGATTGATGAGAGCGGACACCCTGTTTGGAAAACTGGCTAAAAGCTCCACGCGACTCAGCGGCGGGCTTCTGCTGTCGTTGGGCGTAGTGGCGGTGTTGGTCCTGACCAACTTCAGGGCGATCATGCTTTTGCTCGGCGGCGAGGAAGAAAAGGCGAGGGCACACTTCACGCGAATCATCGAGAACGTTCGCGAGCAGGAAACGTTTCTGCAAGCAATCGCCGATAAAATGGCGACCACCACCGAACAGACGCTGACGGCTCCAGGCACCCTGAAACCCACTGCGCAATACAGCGACGTCGATCATCAAATATTTGAAGTCAGCGAAAGCAGCTTTTCTCTGCCATTTACCGTGGCCCAGCCAACAGGTCTGCGCGAGGGAAGCCTGGCGGTGTTGTCTTCTCTAGGCTGGCATCTGACCAATTACTACAGCCGCTTTTGGGCCCAATCCAATTTCCTCTCGCCACAGGTCTTCGCATTCAGTCCGGAAACTTCCGGCAGTATCGCCGTGCCGGCCATTGGCAAGTTCCGCAGCCAGACGTTTCTTTCATTGCAGAATTACAAGGATCTGGTGCAACAGATCAATCAACAGGTGGCGGCAACACCGATCTCTTCGACAACACCGAAAGTTCACTGGAGCCACGTGCCGGGGAATGCACAGGACGTGGGCTGGAGTGGCAAAGTATTGGCCTACGTCGTGGGTGATTTACCGAGCGGCCCGATTCGCACGCAAAGTGGTATGGAACATATGGTGGTGGCCACTTTGCTGGACACTAAACGGCTAAGTGGCGTCGGCCGAAACACGGATTTGCCGTTTCATGGTCACTTCGCGTTGATCTCACCGAAGGGCGCCGTATTGACCGGGCTACTGGATGCGCCGGTGCAGGAAGAAGGCCTGTTCTTCAGTGACAATGGCTTGTCGATCTCGGTGATTGATCAATCAATCAGCGGTCAGCGTTGGGCCGCGCAGTACTTCATTGATTACGCAAGCCTGCTCCGTTGGGCACTGTTTCCCTTGCTGCGATTGTTGGTGATATCGCTGCTATTGTTTTTCGCTTTCAGATGGCTGTACCGGACTTTCTACAACCGCATCGTGCTGCCAGCCAATAGCGCCCAAGTGCAACTCGTCGAAAGTGAGGCGTTCAATCAGTCGGTCATCGAGAATGGCCCTGCGGCGTTAATTGCCATTCGCCTGAATGATGGTGCACTCGTTATCGAGAATCAGCAGGCACAGAATAATCGGCCGGTTTCTCACGCCCTGGTCGAGATGCTGCGCCACCCTGCGACAACGCTTGAAGGTGAAGCGTGCATGGTGATGCAGGGCCGCTATTACCTGATCAACGCCTCGACGGCCAGGTATCAGGAACAGGATGTGCTGTTGTGCGCCTTTTCCGATGTCACGCAAAACCAGGAGTTCGCCGCGGCGTTGCGTGATGCCAAACGGCAGGCAGAAAAAGCCAACGAAGCGAAAACCATCTTTCTCGCGACCATGAGCCACGAGATTCGCACACCGCTCTACGGCGTTCTGGGCACCCTGGAACTTCTCGGTTTAACGCCTCTTGAAAAGAGGCAGCTTGAGTACCTGCAAACTATCCGTATTTCGTCATCGACGGTTCTGCAAATAATCAGTGATGTATTGGACGTTTCGAAAATCGAGTCAGGCGAAATGAAGCTCGACTCGATGATCTTCAATCCACTGGATCTCGCCGAAAACGTCATCTCTGCGCACGTTGCCAATGCCAGGGCCAAGGGCTTGCAGATTTACGCCTGCATTGATCCTGGCATCCCGAATGTGCTGGTAGGCGACGAGGTCAGGACAGCGCAGATCATCAATAACTTTTTGAGTAATGCGATCAAGTTCACCAACATCGGCAGAGTGGTTCTGCGCTGTCGCGTGCTGAAAGATGAGGAACATCAAGTCACCCTCGAATTTCAGGTGGCGGATACCGGCATCGGCATCACTGCCGAGCAACAACGGCACTTGTTTGAACCGTTCTACCAGGCGCGCACCAGTAATCTGATCAGTGGCACCGGGCTTGGTTTATCGATCTGCAGCCGTTTCGCGGTACTGATGGGCGGCGAGATTACGGTCATCAGTGAGCCGGGTCTGGGCAGCAGTTTCACCCTGCGGTTAACGCTCGCCAAGCCCGCTGAAGCCTGTGCCCTGAGTCCGGACATTGACCTCGCAGGCATCGATGTTTACGTCCGCGCTCCGGCACGGGAAGTGGCCGACAATATCTGCGGATGGTTGACCCGTTGGGGCTGTCGTGCAACGGCGTTCATGAACAAGTCAGCGGACGTCCATTCAGGCGCCGTGCTGATTGATGTGTTTGGCAGCGCAGAACTACCCTTCCAGTGGTCGGGCAGAACGATTACTTGCCTGAGTGATGGTTCCAGGGTGGCGGAGCGCACGGACAACGGTTTACGCGTCAGCGCTCACTTCGTTAAAGCCATTGCCAATGCGCTGATGATGGAGAAAAACCAACAGAGTGTGACGGCTGCGGCGCCCCTGAACAGCGCCTTGCCGTCGCTGAATCTGAACGTGCTGGTGGCAGAGGATAACTTGATTAATCAGGCTATTCTCAAAGAGCAACTGGAGGCGCTGGGTTGTAATGTCCTGTTGGCGGGCAATGGCTTGCAGGCGCTGAAACTTTGGGAGCAAGAGCGCTTTGATGCAGTGTTGACCGACGTGAATATGCCTGTGCTGAGCGGTTATGAACTGGCCCGATCGATCCGTGAGACCGACAGCGATTTGCCGATTTTCGGCATCACTGCCAACGCCATGCGCGACGAAGGAGAGCGCTGCCTTGCCGCCGGCATGAACGCCTGGCTGGTGAAACCCTTGAGCCTCGCGGATTTGCTCAGGGTGCTGGCGAGTTTGAAGTCCGAGGATGTTGCGGGTATAGCGCAACCTCCGGCCCAGCTTGTAAGCGCCGTGCCGATTGTCCTGTCCGAGGCGATGCGCGCGTTGTTTCACAGCACCATGCAGACGGACATGGCAAGTGCCCGATCCGCGCTCGGCATGGCGCAGGTTGAGGAACTTGCGCAAGTGTTGCACTCGGTCAGCGGCGCCCTGGCAGTGGTGCGCGCTGATCAGTTGTCGGCGTCGTTTGCGCAACTGGAATACAAAGTACGTGACCAGCGGCTCGATGCCGAGTTGATCGGCGAAGTCGAACAAGCGCTGTCTGCACTGGAAGATTTAGTGGGTTCTTTATGATGGCTGCAAATCGATTCGAATTAATGTGAGTGCGCAATGAGCATGCAAAAAATCACCGTCGTCATCGCTGATGACCACCCGATTGTCCTGTTGGGCGTTCGCGAGCTCATTGAGCGTGATGGCCGTTTTCAAGTGATAGGGGAGGCGACCAGCTCTAGCGGACTGGCTGGACTGTTAGAGACTGTCAGGCCGGACATATTGGTGACCGACTACAACATGCCGGAAAACTCGATTTACGGAGACGGGCTGAAACTCATCAAGTATTTGGTGCGCAGCTATCCGTCGATGCAGATCCTGGTGCTGACCATGGTCTCGAACAACTTGATTCTTTCCAGGCTTTACGAACTCGGCGTGGCCGGGGTGGTGCAAAAGAGCCAGTTGCATGCGGAGGTGCAACGGGCGCTGGATGCACTTAGCCAAAAGCGTCGCTACAAATCCCCCGGGTTCAACAAGATCACCGTGGTCGAAAACAATCGCCAGATTGACGAGCGGCTTGCCTTGCTGTCCTTGCGTGAACTGGAAATCCTTCGGCTGTTCGTTTCCGGCATGAGCTTGCGGGATATCGCGATTAACCAGAACCGCAGCGCGAAGACCATCAGTAGCCAGAAAGTGGCAGCGATGCGCAAACTTGAAGTGGCCAGTGATCAAGACCTCATAACCTATTGTCTTGAGGCCAATTTGTTCCAATAAGTCCATCACCTGGATTGTTCTAATCCAGGTTTTTTCGTCTCAACACCCTTCATTTTTCAGGATTGCCTGATAGCCCGGCTGTTTGTTCAAACGTACTGTGCCTGAAATAACGGTTAGCCGGGATTTTCGGCGGACGTTTCCATATTTTCTCATGAGCACGCTTAGTAAGTGGACGCCCATCGTTGCCTGGCTTGAATGCGCAGGCGTGGGCCGGTTTCTTCGGTTTAGTGTCGTGGGACAAGTAAGTTACATAAACTATCGAACACGGTGATGTAGATGTCTATCAGAAGCATTAAATTAGTCCCTCGGACATTATTGAGCTTCGGCCTTACTTGTCTGTTGCTGCTGATATTGGGTGGGCAATCATTGTGGCGCATGAATAATGTGCAATGGGCCGTGGGTGACTTGCGTGACAATTGCCTGCCCAGCGTGCGTCAAGCTGCCAAGATTGAAGCCGCGACCTATAAGTTGCGCCTGGCCAATTTGTTTTTTGCCATCAGCAGTTCACGGGGCGCCGCTGAAATCGATAAGGCCGGTGCAACACTGACAGAGTTGCGCAACTCATTGAACGTCGAAACTCAGGCTTATGTTCCGTTGATTTATGGGCCCGAAGAGCAGGCGCGTTACGATATTCTACATGCCAATGTTGAGGAATATTTGAAACAGGTTGATCAACTTCTATTGATTGGCCGCAAAGGCTCCGAAGACGATACCGTCGCGTTTATCCGGTCCAATACTGCGCCTGCAGCAGATCATGTGATGGCCGCGGCAGAAAGTCTGCAAAGCCTGATGAGTGATCGCTCGGAAACCTCCGGCGCGATGGCTCAGGTCGAAGCCCAACACAGCACCACCGCGACCATCATCATCGTGTTGCTGGCGGTGCTGGCCACCGCCGTTATCACCATGCTCTTCACCCGGAGCATTATTTTGCCAGTCCGCGCGCTGTTGGCGTCGACGAAAAAAATTGCCGCCGGCAATCTGGTGGGCGAAGTGGAGGTGTCCGGCAGGGACGAAATCACCGAGTTGCAGACCTCGACCGCAGAAATGCTCACCAACCTGAAACAGACCATCCTGCATATCTCCGAGTCGTCCTCCATGCTGGCGGCCTCTTCGGAAGAGTTGAGCGCCATCACCTATGAGTCCAATGCCAGCGTTCAACAGCAGAGCAGTGAAACCGAGTTGGCGGCAACGGCCGTCAACCAGATGACCGCAGCAGTGGAGGAAGTGGCGCGCAATGCGGTGGCGGCGTCCGTCTCGACGCAACAATCGGAACGCTCGGCACGCACGGGCATGGAGCGCGTCACTGAAACCATTGCGTCCATCGAAAACCTCAGCGGTGCCGTACAAAGTACGGGCACGCAGATCGAACAACTGGCGTTGCAGACGCAAAGTATCGCCAAAGTACTCGACGTGATTCGAGCCATCGCCGAGCAGACCAACTTGTTGGCACTGAACGCGGCCATTGAAGCGGCGAGGGCGGGCGAGCAGGGTCGCGGCTTTGCCGTGGTGGCTGACGAAGTTCGTGCACTGGCGCATCGCACTCAAGTATCCACCCAGGAAATCGAGAAGATGATCGAAGGCGTTCAGGCCGGTTCGGAAAGCGCAGTGTCTTCGATGAAACAGACCGATCTTGAGGCCATCGCCACGCTGAGCATCGCCCGCGAGGCCGGGGTGGCGATTACCGAAATTACCAAAGCGGTGTTCGACATCAATGAACGAAACTGCTTGATTGCCACGGCTTCCGAAGAGCAAGCGCAAGTGGCGAAGTCGGTCGATCAAAACCTGGTCAGCATCAATAACCTGTCGATGCAAAGTACGGCAGCGGCGGGTCAGATATTTACCGCCAGTAATGAGTTGTCGGTGTTGGCGACCAACCTGAACAAACTGGTTACTCGTTTCGAATTCTAAGTAGGCAGCGGTTGGCCCGTTGCAGGTTTCAGACAATCGGCAGAAATGCTTAAGGACGACGATTTAACTAACACTGCGGCAGGAGTTAACATGAGTCCCGAATTCAAAGCTCACTATCCGGAAAGCTTGCGCACCATTTATATATCGCGGGTCGAAACCTGCGATGTTAACTGGTTTATCAATCAATACGTCGACAGTCGATTTCTGCATGCAAACTTTCATGCAAAGAATGAAATCGTCATGCTGCTGAGAAGTTATCCGGGAGCGTCGCCTGTCAGGATCTATGAGCTTAACGCCTGGCTTGATCATAACCTCGTGTCCAGGGTGTTATGTCATCCAGGGGTTCGGGCATTGAAGTTAGTGGTCAATAATGATTGGTCTTCACGCGTCCTGTAGTTTATTGGTGGCGAATAATAATAATGCGAAATTTTCTGGCTATTGATTCCAGTCCGCGCTTTCTGGTTGTCCTGTCGGCGGGCGTCACCCTGGCCATACTGCTGGCTGTGGGTGGCGTGTTTGCGGTGAAGAAAGTCGACGGTTATGTCAGTACGATGTTTAACGGCAATGTTGCAACCATTGGCCACCTGTCGACCATCCGCTCTGCACTTTTTGATATCCGTAGATTGCACTGGCGTTCGTTCGCTTTGCGCGATCCTGCGCAAACAGCGGAATACACCCAAGCGATCAATGCGCAATTGGCGGTCATCAGCAAGGAATGGGCGCTGTACGATCCCAACGGTATCAGCAGTATGAAAGAGGCGTTGCTTGCCGACCAAATCAGAGCCGAGTTACCCAAGGCCCGCGCTATCGTACGCGCCAGCCTGAAACGATTGGGGAGCAATGATTACTCAGCGCAGTGGTACCAGGCGCGCATTCCCTATCTGGAGCATATCGATCAGTTGATTGCCCGGGACATCGACACCAACATTGAACAGGCCGCCCGGTTTTCTGCTCTGAGCCAACAGGTATTTGCACGGTTTGTCAGCGTCGCCGTCTTGTTGTTCTGTCTGGGAACCGTCGGGGTCGCCGGCCTGGCGCTGCGTTGGCGGCACCAGCGCGACAATGCCGTGCGTCGATCCCGTGAACATCTGTGGTTGGTCAATCAGGTGTTCAACGTCACGCTGGACAGCGTGATCATTACTGATCGCCACGGGCATATCACCAAAGTTAACCCGGCCTTTTATGGCATGACCGGTTATACGGAAGAGGAAGTGCTGGGTTGCAACCCGAACATGTTGAGTTCCGGCCGGCAGTCCCCGGAGTTTTACAAAGAGATGTGGCAATGCCTGATTAATGAAGGGCATTGGAAAGGGCAAGTGTGGAACCGCAAGAAGAATGGTGATTTCTATCTTGAATCACTGTCGATTACCGCGATTGCGGGCCTGAACAAAACCGATCTCAACTACGTGGCGGTTTGCAGCGACATCACCCAACAGCACGCCGATCAGGAGTTTCAGGGCTACCTGGCAACCCACGATGTATTGACCGGGCTGCCCAATCGCCTGTTATTTCGCGAACGTCTGACCCAGGCCCTCGCTCGCGCTCATCGCTCCGGTTTGAAAGTCGCGGTGATGTTTCTCGATCTGGATCACTTCAAGGAAATCAACGACACCCTGTGGCATGGCGTTGGCGATGACACACTGATCACTGTGGCCAAGCGCTTGAAAAGCGTATTGCGGGACGTTGATACCGTCGCTCGACTGGGTGGTGACGAGTTCGCTTTCATCCTTGAAGATATTCACGAGGCCACACAGATCGAGCCGATTGCACGCAAACTGCTCGCCGCCGTGGGCGAGCCGATTGCACGCAAACTGCTCGCCGCCGTGGGCGAGCCGATTCTGGCGAAAGGTCATCAAGTGTCCGTCACCCCGAGCATTGGCGTGAGCCTCTACCCGGATCAAGGCCACACGCCGATTGAGCTGGTGGATCAGGCCGACAAAGCCATGTATGAGGCGAAAAAATCCGGCAAAAACGCTGTGCGCTTCTTCACCCAGATGCTCGACACGGTGGCGAAAGCGGGGTAGCCGCCGGGGTTGCGGTCTCTGGAACCGGTCAGCGGCCGTTCCCGAAACCGCAAGACTTCCCGCGCAAAAACCGGATAATGGCGGCCATTCGTTTAGCCGTATTCTGGTAATCCCGCATGGAAATCAAGGTCAATTTTCTCGACAACCTTCGACTTGAAGCCAAGTTCGACGACTTCACGGTGATCGCCGATCAGCCGATTCGCTACAAAGGCGATGGCTCGGCACCGGGGCCGTTCGACTACTTTCTGGCTTCGTCGGCGTTGTGTGCGGCTTACTTTGTGAAGTTGTACTGCGACACCCGTAACATCCCCACGGAAAATATTCGCCTGTCGCAGAACAACATCGTCGACCCGGAAAACCGCTACAACCAGATTTTCAAGATCCAGGTCGAACTGCCGGCGGACATCTCCGACAAGGATCGCTTGGGCATTTTGCGTTCGATTGATCGCTGCACGGTGAAGAAGGTCGTGCAGACCGGCCCCGAGTTCATCATCGAAGAAGTCGACAACCTCGATGCCGATGCGCAAGCCTTGTTGATGCCGGTTTCCACGTCCGAGGCAGGCACCTACATCGCTGGCAAGGATCTGCCGCTGGAGCAGACCATCGCCAACATGTCCGGCATTCTCGCCGACCTCGGCATGAAGATCGAAATCGCTTCGTGGCGCAATATCGTGCCGAACGTCTGGTCGCTGCACATCCGCGACGCGCATTCGCCGATGTGCTTCACCAACGGCAAGGGCGCGACCAAAGAAGGCGCTCTGGCGTCGGCATTGGGCGAGTTCATCGAGCGACTGAACTGTAACTTCTTCTACAACGACCAGTTCTGGGGCGAAGAAATCGCCAACGCCGAGTTCGTGCACTTCCCGGATGAACAGTGGTTCAAGCCCGGCGCGAAAGACGAACTACCG
This sequence comes from Pseudomonas sp. 18058, assembly GCF_902706155.1. Lineage (NCBI taxonomy): Bacteria > Pseudomonadati > Pseudomonadota > Gammaproteobacteria > Pseudomonadales > Pseudomonadaceae > Pseudomonas > Pseudomonas sp. 18058. The sequence goes on along the minus strand of NZ_CACSJY010000007.1, from coordinate 121,548 downwards.
ACTGAAATCCTCGACGAGTACACCCTCGGCATTTACAACCGCGACGGCGAGTTGCGCGGTTCGCACCTGTACGACACCAACTCCGGCAACACCCAGCGCGGCATCTGCTCGCTGCCATTTGTGCGCCAGTCGGATGACGAAGTGGTGTACTTCCCGTCGAACCTGATCGAAAACCTCTACCTCAGCAACGGCATGAGCGCGGGCAACACGCTGGCCGAAGCGCAGGTGCAGTGCCTGTCGGAAATCTTCGAGCGCGCGGTGAAACGCGAAATCCTCGAAGGCGAAATGGCCTTGCCGGATGTGCCACAGGAAGTGCTGGAGAAATACCCGAGCATCCTCGCCGGCATCAAAGGCCTGGAAGAGCAGGGCTTCCCGGTGCTGGTCAAGGACGCGTCGCTGGGCGGTGAATTCCCGGTGATGTGCGTGACCCTGATGAACCCGCGCACCGGCGGCGTGTTCGCCTCGTTCGGCGCGCACCCGAGCCTGGAAGTAGCGCTGGAACGCAGCCTGACTGAATTGCTCCAGGGTCGCAGTTTTGAAGGTTTGAACGACTTGCCGCAGCCGACCTTCTCCGGGCAAGCGGTGACCGAGCCGAACAACTTTGTCGAGCACTTTATCGACTCCAGCGGTGTGGTGTCGTGGCGCTTCTTCAGTGCCAAGCCGGATTTCGAATTCGTCGAGTGGGACTTCTCCGGACAAGGCGAAAATTCCAACGCCGAAGAGGCCGCGACGCTGTTCGGCATCCTCGAAGACATGGGCAAAGAAGTCTACATGGCGGTCTACGAGCACATCGGCGCCAAGGCGTGCCGCATCCTTGTGCCGGACTACTCGGAGATCTACCCGATCGAAGACCTGATCTGGGACAACACCAACAAAGCCCTGCAATTCCGCGCCGACATCCTCAACCTGCACAGCCTGAGCAAAGTCGGCCTGCGCAACCTCGCCCAAGGCCTGGAAAACAGCGAGCAGGACGATTACACCGAAATCACCACGCTGATCGGCATCGAATTCGACGACAACACGCCGTGGGGCAAGTTGACTATTCTGGAGCTGCGTTTGCTGATTTATCTGGCGTTGCAGAAGTTTGAACAGGCGAAGGATCTGGTTGAAGCGTTCCTGCAATACAACGACAACACGGTTGAACGCGGCTTGTTCTATCAAGCGGTGAACGTGGTGTTGGAGATGGAACTGGATGAAGACCTGCTGCTGGAAGATTACGAAGCCAACTTCCGCCGGATGTTCGGTGACGAGCGGATGGATGCGGCGATTGGCTCGGTGAATGGCAGCGTACGGTTTTACGGTTTGACGCCGACCAGCATGAAGCTGGAAGGGCTGGATCGGCATTTGCGCTTGATTGAGAGCTATAAGAAATTGCATTCGGCTCGGGCTGATTTTCAGTAGCTTGAATTGTTACCCTCACCCCAGCCCTCTCCCGGAGGGAGAGGGGGCCGACCGAGGTGTCTTGCGTCATACATCGACCTGAACGACCGGGTCGATTATGGATTCGGTGAAGCGCTTTCAGAAGACCTAGTCGATTCTGGATTCGGCAAAGTACTTTCAGGTCGGCGTACCTCACCAGCATCCCCCAATCAGTCCCCTCTACCTCTGGGAGAGGGCTAGGGTGAGGGGCATAGGTGATCAACCCAAACATCGAATGCCGACCCCATTGGATTCTGGATTCGGCAAAGCACTTTCAGGTCGGCGAACCTCACCAGCATCCCCCAATCAGTCCCCTCTACCTCTGGGAGAGGGCTAGGGTGAGGGGCTCCAGCATCAGCGCAATCCTCATCCGCTGTTCCCCATGCACATCCTCCGCATAAGGCACCGCCGTCTTCCAGTCATAAAACCACGCAGGCATTTTGCGTTTGTCGTCTGGTTCCGTGGCGTAACGGGGAAACAAATGGCAATGCAGCTCTGGCTCTGAATTACCCAGAATTTCATAATTCATGCGCAGCGCACCGGTGACCGCCAAAACCACATCCCCAAGGCGCGCCATGTCGAGCAGGTAAACCGCCCGGGCCTCCGCGTCCAGATCATTCAAACTCGGCACCACCGGGTCGGGCAGCAGCAGGCAATAACCCGGCAGAAACTGCACATCGCCCATGACCGCCCAGCCTGAAGGCATTCGGCAGATGACTTTTTCGTTGCTGCCATTGCGGGCCATTTCGACGCGTTGCGAGATAAGCGACATTCACAATCCTTGATGAAAGTTTTGAGTTCAAATTACCTTAACGTCCGTGCGCAGCATCCGCCAATGATCCCGTATCAACGCGCACAAACACCGAATCACCCACCGCTGTCAGCACATCGCCGGCAAACACCTCGCAGATCACCCGCGACTTGCGCCCGACTTCGCCTTCAACCCTGGCCTTCAACGTCAGCGGCACACCCATCGGCGTCGGTTTGATGAATTTGATGCCCAGATTGCCCGTGACGCAATCGATACGCGGCAGGCTGCCCGGCTCGCGATTTTCGGCGCGATAGTGGTAGGCCATCGCCGTCCAGTTGGAGTGGCAGTCGACCAGCATCGCGATCAAGCCGCCGTAGACCAGATCCGGCCAGCCGCAGTATTTGGCCTCCGGCACATGCTCGGCGAGGACGTGCACGCCGTCTTCATGCCAGTAGCTTTTGATGTGCAGACCGTGCGGATTGCTACCGCCGCAGCCGTAGCAAACGCCTTCTGGTGCGGCGCTGTCTTGCAAAGCAGTGTCGAGGCTGGTCATGGTGTTTTCATCCTGAAAGTGGGAGCCCGGTGAGGCGAATGCGGTTGCGGCCACCGCGTTTGGATTCGTAGAGCGCGGCGTCGCCTTGTTCGATCAGCGCCGCCAGACTGGCCGGCGGCGCCTCGAACAGGGTGGCGCCGAGGCTCAAGGTGACCGGTTCGGTGGTGGGGAATGTCTGCGCAGTGGTGCCGAGAAACTGCTCGCGCAGCACGTTGCCGAGTTCGACGATACGTTCGCTGGAGGCGCCGTTGAGCAGGATGACGAATTCGTCACCACCCAATCGTGCTGTCAGCGCATTACGCGGCAGCAGCGAACGAATCATCTCGCTCAAGGCGATCAGCAAGCGGTCGCCGGCGATATGACCGTACTGATCGTTAACCAGTTTGAAGTTGTCGATATCGATCAGCAGCAGGGCGCCGGGACGTTCAGCCGAGACATCGGCGAGCAAGCGCGGCGCTCGTTTTTCGAGGGCGCGGCGGTTGTAGAGGGCGGTCAGCGGATCGCGTTCGGCGAGGCGGGCGATCTCTTTTTCGCGGCGATAGCGCTCGGTGCCGGTCATCGACAGCGCAATCAGCATGATCGCCATCGCGCCTTCGACCAGTGAAATCTGGATGATCTCGCCACGAAACGCTGCCAGATCAATCAGCGTGCCGGGGATGACCACGGTCAGCGCCTTGGCGATATAAAAAGCCCCGTGCACCAGTAAAACGTAGCGCAATTGCACGGCGCCGACGCTCAGGGATTTACCGTGCGGGCGCAGTAGAAAACTGCCTTTGAGCGTCGCCAGCGCCACCAGTAGCGAGTTGGCCGCGAGCATGACTTTCGACCACAGCGGCCCGTCCGGCAGCAGCAACATCACCAGCCAGGTGACGAAAATCAGGTACCAGGCGCTCGACAGGCGCGTCTGGGTGAAGCGCGCGACACCGAGCAGGAACAGAAAGTGTGCGGTCACCAGCAGACCGTTGGCGAACCAGATGCCGATCAGCAAAAAGCCGCTGCTGCGTAGCAAGGCGAGGGTGGAACCGACGGTGATCGTGGCGAAACCGGCGCTCCAGAACAGCAGGGAAGGCTCGCGAATGCTGCGCCACTCGATCGCCAGGTACAGCGCCGCGGCGGCTGCAAGCGCAATCGAGATGGTCAGCATTGTAATAGGGTCGAGCGGCATTTCTGAGCGAGCCTGTCTATTGGGCGGTAAGACCGGCGATTGTAAGCGTTTGCGGGTGTTTTGGCAGGAGGGCGGCGCGCACGGCAATCGCCGCCGCGCCGAACGGTTACTGACTGGCGTCGAGCACCACGCGATAGCGCGCCTTGCCGCTGCGTAGATGGTCGACGGCCTCGTTGACCTTGCTCATGGGAAACATCTCGACTTGCGGCAGAATCTGATGCCGCGCGCAGAATTCGAGCATGGTCGCCATGGTGCCCGGCGAGCCAACCGGTGAGGCCGACAACGATTTTTGTTGAGGAATCAGATCGAACACATGCACCGGAATCGCGCTGGGTACGATGCCAACGAAGTGCAACCGGCCGTTGCCGCGCAGGGTCGCGAGCATGGCTGGCCAGTCGAGGTCGGCGTTGGCGCTGATCAGCAGAAAGTCGAGGGTGCCGGCAATCGCTTTCAACGCGCTGCTGTCGGTGGAGGCGACGACGTTGTGCGCGCCCAGACGCTTGGCTTCCTCCTGTTTGTTCAGCGATGAGGTGAACGCGGTGACTTCGCAGCCCCACGCGTTGAGAAAGCGCAGCGCCAGATGGCCGAGGCCGCCGATGCCGACCACGCCGACGCGGTCGGTCGGTTTGACGCCGAATTGCAGCAGCGGATTGAACACCGTTGAACCGGCGCAGAACAGTGGCCCGACCAGCGCTGGATCAAGCTGTTCCGGTACTGGAATCGCCCACGCCCAGTGCGAACGCAGGCGATCAGCGAAGCCGCCGTTGCTGCCGATGATGGTCGGTTGCGCGGTGCCGCACAGTTGTTGCGAGCCACTGATGCAGGACGAGCAGTGCATGCAGCTGCCCTTGTACCAGCCGATCCCCACGCGTTGACCCATTTTCAGGCCGCGCACTTGTGGGCCCATGCGCACGATTTTGCCAACCACTTCATGGCCCGGCACAAACGGATAGCGGCTGATGCCCCAATCGTTGTCGATCAGCGACTGGTCGGAGTGACAGACGCCACAATATTCAACGGCGACTTCAACGTCTTCTTCGCCCAACGCGCCGGGGTCGTAGCTATAGCGCTCCAGCGGTGCGCCGGCAGCGGTGGCGGCCCAGCCGTTGAATGGGCTGGTTTCGGTGTTGCTCATGGGGCACCTCCGGTAGGACTCACAGGGACTGTGACAGCCCGAGGAGTCTAGCCGGTCATTGCGCTGGCGCGAGCCAGGTGTCCACCACCCGTCGATCCAGTTCTTCCCAATAGGCCATGCCTAACACCCGCGTGGTGTTCAGCCCACGCAGGTAGCCGCGCAGTTGATTGGCGGTGTCGAGAATGAGCTGTGGGTCGTGGATGTCTTTATCGAGCAGGACGCTTTCGTACTGGACGAGGTATTCGGCCACCCGATCACGGAAGTCGGGCAGTACGGCGTCGCGGATCAGATCAAACGTTCTCAAGGAAAGATCCTCAGTGATTATTTTCGTTGGAATTGAGTGTGTATCAATCTACACGGCGCGCAACTATCGCTGGAAGTAATAGTGATCATCACGAAACGGAAGTTCTGCTTTAGCGGCGTTAGGCGGAAAATTGCCTCCATCGAACACGCTGCTCAAGGAATTTGCGCGATGAACACATTGACCCGACTGGCTCTGGTCGCCCTGCTGATGGGCGGAGCGGTTGCCGCTGCACCGACCTACGCAGACGACGCCCGGTCGTGTCACTTGCAACCCATTACGGCCAGCAGTGCGGCGTTGAAACACACGCAAACGGTCGGCGTGTTGTACAGCGAAAACACTTTGGAAAACCTGCAATACCTGGAGCGTTACCACGACATGGCGGCGAACGGCGCAAAAGATGCGCTGGACTCGCGGATTCGTGAAGCGTTTGTCGCCAGTTCCGATCCGGAGTTGGCGGTCGACTGGTTGATCAGTTCGTTGCAGCAGCAGTTTTTGTCGGTGACCGTTTACGACAATCTCGATGCCTTGATTCAGGCGCATCCGGACGTGGTGGTCAAGCTCGACACGTTTAATCGCTTGCTGACCCAGCGTAACAGCCTGGTTGAGGCGCGTTTCACCGCGAAGTTCTACGACGCCAATCTGCAATACATCGGCAAGGCCGAAGGCGCGATGGAGAAAAACTTGCCATCGGTCTGGGTGCATAACCTGGCAGCGCCTGCTGTTGCTGCGCAGATCGACAAGCAGCGTGACCTGCAACTGAATGCGTTGAAGCAGTTCGACGCTTCGCTCAAGGCCCTGGTCGCCGCGAGCTGAACCCAACACATAAATGGCGATGGCGGCTCCGTGAGGCTGAACCATTGCCGGTTAAACCGAACCTTTTATTTTCAGGGTTGAACCCGATGCGTCCTTTATTTGTGCCTGTTCTGGCGGTTGCTTCCTTGTTGCTCGGCGGCTGTGCTTCCGCCCCGAACACGCCGAGCCTGACCTTGCAGACCAGCAAGACCCCGGCGCAATACGCCGATTGCGTGGTGCCGAAGTTGCAGGGCGATGCGCTGAGCCCGACTGTTTCGCAAACCCAGCGCAGCTACCGGATCGTGGTGCCGAGCAAGATTTCCGCCGACAACGTGCTGGAGGCCTACAAGGCTGGCACCGGTGGCAAGGTGTTCATCTATGAACGCCATTTGCTTGCCTCGAACTTGCTGCCCTCCAGTTTTGAACGTGCTGCACAGGATTGCATCTGAAGACTGTGCGAACACGTATCTGAAAGAGCTCCTTTGGTTGGCCGCAACCAACCAATTTTTTGCCCCGCGCCTTTATGGGTTGCGGGGTTTTTTTTGCCTCTACGAAATCTCTCATGAGAAAAACCTCTGTGGCATGTGAGGTCATTGTGGCGAGGGGATTTATCCCCGTTGGGCTGCGAAGAAGCCCCTCTTTAGATTCAAAAGAAAGGGCCGCTGCGCGCCCCATCGGGGATAAATCCCCTCACCACAATGACCTCACTTGCCACAATTACTCTTTCATCACGGGGTTCTGTGTATGACGGTTTTCAGGGCTGCTGTAACATGCCGACACCCACCTGTCGCGAGCACTGAAAATGGATTCTCACTCGATTCTGACCTTCACCCTGGTCGGCGCCATCGCAATCGCCAGCCCCGGCCCGGCGACGTTGATGGCGATCAACAACAGCTTGGCTCACGGTCAGCGCAGCACGATCTGGTCTTCGCTGGGCAACGCCAGCGGCCTGTTCTGCCTGTCCGCCGCCGCGATGCTGGGCCTCGGCGCCTTGCTGGCCAGTTCCGAAATGCTCTTCAACGCAGTAAAAATCCTTGGCGCCGGCTATCTGTTCTACCTCGGGGTCAAGCAACTGCTGAAAAAGGGCCCAATGCTCGCAGTTGGCAGTGACAGCGATACCAGCAAAAACCGCCCGAGTCGCGGCAAGCTGTTCAAATCGGCATTCCTCACCGCAGTGACCAACCCGAAAGCGACGATGTTTTTCACCGCACTGTTCCCGCAGTTCATCGATCAGGACGCGGCGCTGCTGCCGCAGTTTTTCATCCTGACCTCGATCTTCATGGCGCTTTCGGTGTCATCGCTCAGCGTCTACGCGGCGTTGGCGTCACGCGCCAAAGGCGTACTGACCCGGCCCGCGCTGTCGCGGTGGGTTAGCCGGGTGGTGGGGACGACGTTCATCGGTTTCGGGGCGGCGATTCTGACGATGCGTCGGTAGACGGCTTTTTTGATGTGCTGGGTTCCAACTGTGGGAGCGGGCTTGCTCGCGAAGGCGTCGGGTCGTGCGACTGGATTTCTGCTGACTGGGTACATATCCATTGCTGCGGCAACGGCCGCTTAGGGTTCCGCCCTTACGGCGGGTCACCTTTTCCAGACGCCGAAAAGGTAACCCAAAAGGCTTTGCCCCAGCGTTCGGCCCGCTCGCTGGGGCTCGGGGTTCCTTCGTTACGGAATTCATCCGGGCGCATCGCCTCCGGTTTGCTGCGCTGCACCTCCTCTCGATGTGTTTGGCTGCGCCAAACGGTCGCTACGCTCCCACCCCCGGATCAATCCCTCCACTCAGCCTGCCGACGGGGCGGGTAGCGCAAGATCAAAAGCTGCAGCCGAGCTCGCGCTCATCCTGTGTAGGAGCTGCCGAAGGCTGCGATCTTTTGATGTTGCTTGTGCTTTTGTAGGAGCCGGGCTTGCTCGCGAAAGCGGTGTACCTGCAACGTGGATACTGAGCCTGCCGCCGCCTTCGCGAGCAAGCCCGCTCCCACGGGTTTCTGGGGTGTATCCAAAATCCCGGTCATACCGAAAACACTGGGGAAGCTGGCTTGCCAGCGATGGCGGCCTGACAGCCGGCCAGTCTTAAGCAGCCATCGCCTCAAACCCACTTGAACTGAGCCGGGAACCGCGCCACAAAGTGTGTTCCCGACTCGGCGTCTGAGGTCACGCTCAACGTGCCGTTGTGCGCCGAGGCAATCTGCGCCGCGATATACAGCCCCAACCCCAAACCTTCTTTGCGATGGCCGGCTTCCGAACGGGAAAACGGTTCGAACAGCAGCGGCATCAATTGCGCCGAAATCGGAGTGCCCTGGTTAGTCAGCGAGATCACGATTTCATCGTTCTCGGCGTAGGCGTTCAAGACAATCGGCGCGTGAACCGAACCGTGAGTGGCCGCATTACCCAGAAGATTGGACAGTAACTGGCTGATGCGCAGCGCATCGCAATACACGCCGCTCGGCACATTCAGGGTATGCGTGAACGTCGCTCGCGGGTGTGACGCCTGCACTTCTTCAAGGGTCAGTTGCAGCGTCTGTTGCAGGTCATCGACCAGTTTGCGCTGGATCGGAATCCCGCCACCCAGCCGCCCACGAGCAAAGTCGAGGATGTTTTCAATCAGCACGCCCATGCGCAACGAGCTGTTGCGGATCGCCGAAATCAGATTCAGCGAACGTTTTTCCTCGGTCTTGGTTTCCAGCAGATCGGCACTCATGCGAATCGCGCTCAACGGCGTGCGCAAATCATGCCCAAGCACCGCGATGAACTGCTCGCGCAATCGGCCAAGTTCATTGGCATCGGCCAATTCAACCTTGGTGGCCGCCAGATGACTTTGCGTGTCGAGGCTCATGGCGATCAGTTGAGCGAACAGGGTCAGGGTTTTCGCGATGGCCGGTTCGTCGAGATTGGCCGGGACTGAGTCGATGGCGCACAGCGTGCCGAAAAAATCGCCATTGGCTTTGACGATTGGAATGGAAATGTAGCTTTCCAGGCCATAGGTTATCGGTGTGTGGTGCGTGGAAAAGATCGGGTGGGTGCTGGCGTGGCCGAAGATCACCGGTTGCTGGTGTTGGCGGATTTCATGACAGATGGTTGATTCCAGCACCAGTTCGCCGCCGGGTTTCAGGCCGAAATCGATCGAGTCATCGACAGCGCAGGCCACCCAGTTGCGCTCAGTGACGCGGGCAACCGCCGCGAAGCGCATGCCAGTGAGGTGTTTGACCATGCTCAGAATTACCGGCACGGCGTCTATGCTGCTGATCGCGTCGATGTCAGCTGAGAATTGCGGGTCGGTCATGGCGGGCGCTTCGAAAAGATATCTGTCAAAGACTATCTCTTATTAGCCGACATGACTAATTGCTCCAGCGCAACAAATGCAACGGCACCGAGAAAATCCCGGCGCCGTTGGTCGTTTTAGAACTTGTATTTGGCGGTCAGCATGTAGCTGCGCGGATCGCCGTAGTTGTCGTTGGAGCCCCACGTGGTGTTGGAGCCGATGGCGGAGTAGTAGACGCGGTCGAAGATGTTGTTGGCGTTAACTTGCAGATCGAGGTGCTGGTTGACTTCGTAACCGGCCATCAGGTCGGCGGTGGCATAGCTGCCCTGTTCGACGCGATAGGTGCCGTTGGCGACTGGCACGTCGTTGTACATGCGGCTCTGCCAGTAGACGGTGCCGCCGACGCGGAGTTTTTCCAGCGGGCCTTGCAGGCGATACATCGTCGAAACCTTGAACAGGTGCTCCGGCGTGTCGGTGTCGAACTGCTGATTATCGTTGGCCGGGTTTTCGTCTTTGATGTAGTGAGCGCGGGTGTAGGTGTAGCCGGCGCCCACTTGCCAGTTTTCGGTCAGCGCACCTTGCAATTCCATGTCGACGCCCTGGCTGCGAACCTTGCCCGAGGCCTGATAACAGGTCATGACCGGGCAACCCAACTGCGTTTCGGCGGTGGTGGCGCGGTTGGTCTGGTCGATCTGGAACACCGCCAGGCTGGCGTTGAGCGCACCGTTGAAGTATTCGCCCTTGATGCCGACTTCGTAGTTTTCGCCAACAATTGGATCGAGCACTTTGCCGGACAGGTCTTTCGACGATTGCGGGCTGAAGATGTCGGTGTAGCTGGCGTACAGCGAGTGATGATCGTCGAGTTTGTAGATCAGGCCGGCGTAGCGGGTCAGGTTGCGGGTGACTTTAAAGTCGCCATCGCCGCTGCGGTCGTCGTAGTCATACCAGTCGAGGCGACTGCCGAGGATCAACGTCAGCGGGTCGGCGAGGCTCAGGCGCGTGGTCAGGTAAACCGCGTCCTGCGTGGTGACGGTGCGGGTTTTGCTGTCGCGCACGAAATCAGGCTTCGGCGCGCCGATCGGCCAGGCGGTGGTGTATGGGTCGTATTCTTTGGAGGTCGCATCGTAGACGCGATTGCTCGCACCGACGACCAGTTCGTGGGTGCGGCCGAAGGCTTCAAACGGACCGCTGGCAAACGCATCGATCGATCTTTGTTTGTCGGTGTTGTGCGACTGGTAGGCGGTGGTTTCCAGCGGGCCGCTGTAGCGCGACAGATAGGTGCCGGAGAATTCGCCGTTCAGCGTCGAGGCGGAACCCGCGACGTGCAGGCGCCAATCGTTGTTGAAGCGGTGCTCGATATCGCCGAAAACGGTGTCGATCTGCAGCTTCTTGTTTTCCCAGTCGGTGCCGGGATAGGTCGAGCGGGGCAGGTCGAGGTGGTGTCCGTCGGTGCCCAGCGGCAAGCCGCCCCAGAAGTAGTTGGTCTGCTCGTTCTGACGCGAGAAGCCCAGGGATGCGGTGGTGCTGTCGCTCAGGTCGGCTTCACCGATGGCGTAGAACAAGCCGTGATCGTTTTGTTCTTCGTCGCGGAAACTGTCGGCGCCCTGATAGGAACCCACCACGCGGCCGCGCAATGTGGCGCTCTCGTTCAACGGGCTGGAGGCGTCGATCTCGCCGCGATAATCATCCCAACTGCCAGCGGCGCCGGTGAGGGTGACTTGCTGCTCGGCCGTCGGGCGTTTGCGCACCATGTTGATCGCGGCCGAAGGGTTGCCGGCGCCGGTGACGAGACCGGTGGCGCCGCGAATGATTTCCACGCGGTCGAACATCGCCAGATTCGGTTGCACGGCCATCGAGAACGGTTGGTACGAACTTGGCAGGCCGTCGTACATGATGTTGTCGATGTCAAAACCGCGCGAGCTGTAAGTCTGCCGGCCCGGGCCGCTGGATTGACTGAGGAACAACCCCGGCGTCGCTTTGACCACGTCGTTGACGCTGGTCATGGCCTGATCGTCCATGCGCTGGCGGGTGATGACGGTTACCGCTTGCGGTGTTTCGCGCATGGTCAGTGGCAATTTGGTCGCGGTCTGCATCGGGCCGGTGGTGTAGGAGCCCGAACCTTCGGTGGTGCTGCTCATTTGCGTGGCGCCGATTTCGGTGGCGCCGAGCTCCAGAACGGTGGCTGGGGCGTCATCTTTCGGCTTGGTTTCAGGCGTTTCATCCGCTGAAACGCTGGTGATGCTGGCCATGCAGATGGCGAGTGCCAACAGGTTAGGTGAACGGTTTGCACGACGGCTTTTGGTGTGAAACGACATCAATCTGCTTCCCCAAGTAATACAAAAACGAATCTGTTGCGACTGCGTGTAGGAATTATTCGCATTAGTCTGGCAGATCGAATCGCTCGAAGAAACCCGTACGAGTCAGTTAGTTAATGAAATTTTCACATTTGGCGCGTTTGAGAACGCGGGGGCTGAAGCGGGGAGTCGCTGCCCATCAACGAACATTATGATCGGCAGCGAGGGGGAGAGGGGGTCAGCTTAAATCTTCGGCTTGATGGCGCTCAGGCACCTGAGTTGCCTCATCTCCCCACGTGCGGTTGACCCGCAGGCCACGAATCACCGCAGGACGATTGGCGATCTCTTCGGCCCAGCGCTGCACGTGGGTGTATTCCTGCGCCGCGAGAAACTCCGCCGCTGAATAAACGTTGTTGCGCACCAGTTGGCCGTACCACGGCCACACTGCGATGTCGGCGATGGTGTAACTGTCGCCGGCCAGATACGGACTTTCCGCCAGACGCCGATCGAGCACGTCGAGCTGACGCTTGGCTTCCATGGTGAAGCGGTTGATCGGGTATTCGAGCTTCTCCGGCGCATAGGCGTAGAAATGGCCGAAGCCGCCGCCGAGATAGGGCGCTGCGCCCATTTGCCAGAACAGCCAGTTGAGGGTTTCGGTGCGCCCAGCCGGGTCTTTGGGCAGGAAGGCGCCGAATTTCTCCGCGAGGTAGAGCAGGATCGCACCGGATTCGAACACGCGAGTCGGCGGTTCGGTGCTGTGATCGAGCAGGGCGGGGATTTTCGAGTTGGGGTTGATCTCGACGAAACCGCTGGAGAACTGGTCGCCCTCGTTGATGCGGATTAGCCAGGCGTCGTATTCGGCAGCGGTGTGCCCCAATGCCAGCAGCTCTTCGAGCAGGATAGTGACCTTGACGCCGTTGGGCGTGGCCAGGGAATACAACTGCAAAGGATGCTTGCCGACCGGCAGGGTTTTGTCGTGAGTCGGCCCGGCCGTCGGGCGATTGATACTGGCGAACTGGCCGCCGGACGGTGCTTCGTGTTTCCAGACTTTGGGCGGAACGTAAGGCGACTTGCTCATGAAACAGACCTCGTCATCGATGAATGCACGACAAGGAATATACCCAATCAAGGGTGATCCATGTAAAACCGGACTGCCTGCCAAACAGTGTTGACCCTGCCGCCGCCTTCGCGAGCAGGCTCGCTCCCACAGGGTTCTCGGCCGCACCCAAAATCTCGGTTACATCCCAAATCCTGTAGGAGCCGAGCTTGCTCGCGAAAGCGGTGTGTCAGGCGATGGAGAGGTTGTCTGTGCCGACGCCTTCGCGAGCAAGCTTTGCTCCTACAGATTTCTGTCGAACACAAAGGCCCGTGTACGCCCCAAATCAAATGTGGGAGCGAGCCTGCTGGCGAAAGCGGTGTGTCAGGCAATGAACATGTTGACCTTGCCGCCGCCTTCGCGGGCAAGCCCGGCTCCCACAGGGTTCTCGGCCGTACCCAAAATCCCGATCAAACCACCCGATAACTGTAGGAGCCGAGCTTGCTCGCGAAAGCGGTGTGTCAGGCGATGGAGAGGTTGTCTGTGCCGACGCCTTCGCGAGCAAGCTTTGCTCCTACAGATATTCTGTCGAACACAAAGCCCGTGTACACCCAACTCAAATGTGGGAGCAAGCTTTGCTCCTACAGATTTCTGTCGAACACAAAGCCCGGTCACACCCCAAATCAAATGTGGGAGCGAGCCTGCTCGCGAAAGCAATCTGTCAGACGCTGAGATCTGATTACTGGCGGATATCCCCGCAGAAAATATCGACATTCCCATCAGTCGCGGCCGTGCGCACCACCACGTAATACTCACCGGCCAGCAACGTCGACAACTGCACCGGCGCGCTTCTTGAGAAGGCCCAGCCACGCACCGGTTGGCGCTCTGTATTGACCTTGTCGTTCATCGCATACGCCACGGGCCCGGGCTGTGCGCAGCTGCCTTTGTTGACGAAGGTGTACAGGCGCAAGGGCAGGGAAGCCCCGTTGGGTGCGCCGCTGATGAAGAAGCTGAAACCGGTGTCCTTGCCCCAGTCGGCGAGCGTGACGTTGCCGATCTGACCGCTGTTCTGGCGAGTGGCGGTGAGCGTCACGTTTGCGCCGGGTTTATATGAAGAGGCGCAACCGAACAGGCTGGCGACTACCAACAGTGCGGTGAGTGAATGACTGAATTTCATGGCTGGCCTCCGTTAATGAAGAACTGCAACCACTCAGTTAAGCAGATCGTCGGGCGTCTGAAACCGTCGCATCAACCCGACCACCGTTTAACCTCTTCACGCGCGGCTCTTCGGCCGCTGATCCGCCATCTCGTACCACGACGCCTTAGACGTCAGCTCGACGTGCTTCTGATTGTCCGAGGTGAAGTGCGTATCCAGCGTGCCCAGTGCCACCGAAACCCACTCGGCAAATTCACCCTGTGCCCGCGACCAGAACATCGACGAGCCGCAGTGCGAGCAGAACTGGCGCACCACCGATTCTGAAGACTGGTAGGACTTGAGGTCTTCACCGCCCTGCAACAGTTCCAGGTTGCCGCGCATCACACTGCCGTAGCTGGCAAATGCTGCGCCGTGGCTTTTGCGGCATTGGCTGCAATGGCAGTGCGAAAGCGCTTTTGGCCGTGAGCGGATCTGGTATTTGACGGTCCCGCAGAGGCAACTGCCGCGGAAGGTTTGGGGTGAAGGTGTGAGCATTATTGTTTTGGTTCTCCATGAAGGATGTACAGCGATCACCGAGGCGCGACTGTGCCTGATTCCGCGCGTTTCGGCGAGTTCGACTTGTATCAAAAATCCATCGGCCAGCGCTGTTTCAGGTGCTCGGTCAAATACTCGATAAACGCTCTGACTTTAGCCGTCATCGCCGCGCGCTCCTGCACGCAGGCGAAAATCTCCATGGGCTCGACAACCGCATGAGTTGCGTCGTCGCGTTGTGCAAACAACGGCAGCAGTTGGCCGTTTTGCAGATACGGAGCCGCGACGAACTCCGCCAGTCGGGTGATGCCGGCGCCGTGGATTGCCATTTGCGTCAGCGCGTCGATGTCGTCGCTGATCGCGGTCGCGTTGATATCAGCGTCGTAACGCTGGCCATCGCGGATAAAACTCCAGCGCAGAAAACGTCCGTCCAAGGGGTAACGAAATGCCAGGCACGCATGGTTTTGCAGATCGTCAGGCGATTGCGGCCAGCCGGCGCGCTGCAAATAAGCCGGCGCGGCGCACATGATGAAGGGCAGGGACACGATCTTGCGCGCGACGATGCCGTCCTCCAGTTGCGGCTTGATCCGCAAGCTCAGATCGATGCCGTCCTGGATGTGATTGATCTTGCCGTCGGTGGTCGACAGCTCGATCAGCAGGCGCGGATGTTGCGCGGCGAAACCGGCAATCAGCGGCGCCAGCACATGCCGGCCGAACGCCGAGGTCGAGGCGATGCTCAATCGACCTTGCAGTTCGCTGTCTTCGCGATTGATCGAACTTTGCGCGGACTCCAGATCCGCCGCAATCCGCTTGACCTTTTCGTAGTACACCGCGCCGTTTTCGGTGAGTGCCATGCGCCGGGTAGTGCGTTGCAACAGGCGCACACCGAGGTGTGTTTCCAGGCGATTGATGGTCTGGCTGACCGCTGCGGCACTGACGCCTAACGCCTTGGCGGCGCCGACGATAGAGCCGGATTCCACCACTTTGATAAAACTGGCAATCGCCGCTAACAGATTCATCGATGGTCTGCCGGAAGGGGTTGATTCGTAAGTTCTGCTTTATAAAGCACCTGCATTTGGCCGTCTAGTTTAGGGGCGAGGGCTTTGCTAACGTGCCCGCTCCCTGTCAATGGATGGAAAGCCCTATGAATCAACGAAGCAGTGCTGAAGCCGTTTATGTCCGTCGCCGCAAGCTCTCGGCGCGAGCGACGCCGTATGTGTTTGCGTTGTACATGGCGACCATCATGGCTTTTCTGATGTCGCTGGTGATTACCGCCGCCAATTCAGGCATTGATAACGACTACCTGAGTAATGCGCTGCACGCCTACAAGCTGGCGATGCCGGTGGCGTTTCTGTGCATCCTCGTGGTGCGGCCGATCGTGATCAAACTGGTTTCGATGACGGTGCATCCGCATCGTTGACCGTTACTTCGACCACTGCTGGCTGACCGCGCCGTGCAATCCCTGCACCGGATCCGTTTGCGGAAACGGTAGATTCTTGATCTTCTCCAACTGCTGCGAAGTCGGCGCCTCGCGGCAGATATCGGCATGCTGCCCGGGCGGATAAGCGCCGACCACGAGGAAGTCATCGCTTGATTCCAGGTTGCAATGGCCGGTGCCGGCGGGCAACAGCACCACGTCACCCGCGCTGACTTCAACGACATGTCCGTTGGGCCCGCCGAGCATCAACCGCGCATGACCAACGGCAACTCCGAGCACTTCATGGCCCTCGGTGTGATAGTGGTGATAATCGTAAATCCCGTAGCGCCATTGCGGTGGCCAGCCATTGGCGTTGAAAGTTTGCTCGAACAGCTCGGCAGGGTCGCTGCCTTCGATGGCAATCGCCTGGCGGTAGATTAAAACCGGCAAGCGCGGGTTGTTCGGTACCCAATCGTTGGGTTGGAGCAGCAGGGATTGTGGGGGCGTTTGCATGCTGTGTTCCTCTGCCGAAATTTTGTGTGAATGGCTCTGGCCTCTTCGCGAGCAAGGCCGCTCCCACTTTGCAATGCATTGTAAATGTGGGAGCGGGCTTGCTCGCGAATGGCCTGCGGGATCAATGGTTGGATCGTAAACGAGAAACCGTTTCAAGGTAATCAATCGAAACTTCGCCATCCGCGCGACTGTCCAGACCCTTACACCGGCGAAAAGACGAGGATCGAGATGACAACGACAGTAGGCGATTTTCTGGTTGAGCGGCTCAGCCAATGGGGCGTCACGCGGATTTTTGGTTATCCGGGCGACGGCATCAACGGCGTGTTCGGCGCGCTCGATCGAGCTAAAGGCAAGATTGAATTTGTGCAGGCGCGGCATGAGGAAATGGCCGCGTTCATGGCCTCGGCCCACGCGAAATTTACTGGCGAGCTGGGCGTGTGCATTGCCACGTCCGGCCCCGGGGCTTCGCATTTGATCACCGGGCTTTACGATGCGCGAATGGATCACATGCCGGTGCTGGCCATCGTTGGGCAGCAGGCGCGCACGGCGTTGGGCAGTCACTATCAGCAAGAGCTGGATCTGGTGTCGATGTTCAAGGACGTCGCCGGCGCGTTTGTGCAGCAGGCCTCGGCGCCTTCGCAGGTGCGGCATTTGCTCGACCGGGCGGTGCGTACGGCGATTGGCGAACGTCGGGTGACCGCGCTGATCCTGCCCAATGATTTGCAGGATCTTGAATATCAGGCGCCGGCCCGCGCGCACGGCACCGCGCATTCCGGCGTCGGTTACACCAAGCCGAAAGTGCTGCCCTATGACGAAGATTTGCAGCGTGCAGCAGACGTTTTGAACGCAGGCGAGAAGGTCGCGATTCTGGTTGGTGCCGGCGCTTTGCAGGCGACCGATGAGGTGATCGCTATCGCCGAAAAACTTGGCGCCGGCGTGGCCAAGGCGCTGCTCGGGAAAGCGGTGCTTCCGGATGATTTGCCCTGGGTGACCGGCAGCATCGGTTTGCTCGGTACGGAGCCCAGCTACAAGTTGATGACCGAGTGCGACACCTTGCTGATGATCGGTTCGGGTTTCCCGTATTCGGAGTTTCTGCCCAAAGAGGGGCAGGCGCGCGGTGTGCAGATCGATCTGCAGCCTGACATGCTCAGCCTGCGTTATCCGATGGAGGTCAATCTGGTCGGCGACGCGGCGGAAACCCTCGCGGCGTTGTTGCCGTTGCTCGAACAAAAAACCTCGGGCAAGTGGCGCAAGAAAGTTGAAGGCTGGCGCGGCAGTTGGGAGAAAACCCTGGAAAAACGCGCGATGGCCAAGGCCAAACCGATCAATCCGCAGCGGGTGGTTTATGAGCTGTCACCGCGAGTTCCGGATGAAGCGATCATCACCAGCGACTCCGGTTCGTGCGCCAATTGGTTTGCGCGCGACCTGAAAATCCGTCGCGGCATGATGTGTTCGTTGTCCGGCGGGCTGGCCTCGATGGGCGCCGCTGTGCCTTATGCGATTGCGGCTAAATTCGCCTATCCCGAACGCTCGGTGATTGCGCTGGTGGGCGACGGTGCGATGCAGATGAACAACATGGCCGAGCTGATCACCGTCGCCAAATACTGGCGGCAGTGGAAGAGCCCGAAATGGATCTGCGCGGTGTTCAACAACGAAGATCTCAATCAGGTGACGTGGGAACAGCGGGTGATGGAGGGCGATCCGAAGTTCGAGGCGTCGCAGAACATTCCCGATGTGCCGTATCACCTGTTCGCGATTTCCATCGGCCTGAAAGGGATTTTCGTTGATCGCGAAGAGGACGTAGCGGGCGCATGGGAACAGGCTTTTGCTTCCGATGTGCCGGTGCTCATCGAGTTCAAAACCGACCCGAACGTGGCGCCGCTGCCGCCGCACATCAAACTCGAACAGGCGAAGAAATTCGCCACGACGTTGCTCAAGGGCGATCCGGACGAGGCGGGGATACTTGTGCAAACCGCCAAGCAGGTTTTGAGCTCAGTTCTCCCCAGCAAAAAATAACGTCCCCCTGTAGGAGCTGCCGAAGGCTGCGATCTTTTGACGTTGTTTATAAGATCAAAAGATCGCAGCCTGCGGCAGCTCCTACATTGGAGTGTCGTGGTAGGAGGTGATGTTTGATTTTCATTGGGTGTGCCGGCTGGAGTCTCGGGCGTGAGCATTGGCCGGCATTTGCGGAGGAGGGCACGCATTTGCAACGCTATGCGGCGCGGCTCAACTGTGCGGAAATCAACAGCTCGTTTTACCGCCCACATCGCCGCTCAACCTATGAACGTTGGGCGGATTCGGTGCCGGAAGGGTTTCGCTTTTCGGTAAAAATGCCCAAGCAGATCAGCCATGAACGCCGATTGTTGGATTGCGACGAAGAACTCGAGGAATTCCTGGCGCAGTGCAGCGGTTTGGCTGATCGCTTGGGATGTTTGTTGCTGCAATTGCCGCCGTCACTGGCATTTGATGCGGTCAGTGCCGAAGCGTTTTTCAATGCGTTGCGCCAGCGCTTCGACGGCGACGTGGTGCTGGAGCCGCGTCATGAGTCATGGGTGGCTGCCGAATCATTGTTGATCGCTTACCGGATCGCTCAGGCTGTGGTCGATCCGTCGCGCATCAGCAGTGATTCTTCCGCGGTTGGCTGGCAAGGGACGCGGTATTGGCGCCTGCACGGTTCGCCGCGCATTTACCACAGTGCCTACGATGACTCCTGTTTAGAGAGCCTCGCTAGCGTATTGCAGGCCGCCGATGCGCATGGCGCGACGACCTGGTGCATTTTCGACAATACCGCCAGCGGGGCCGCGCTAGGCAACGCGTTGGCACTGACGGCGCTGTCTAACGGCTAATCTCAGACCGCGAGATGCTCATACAAAATCGTCGCACCGACGATCATCAGCACCACACCGCCAACGATTTCAGCACGTTTGCCAACCATAGAGCCCAACACCCGGCCGAGCATGACGCCGATGGTCACCATGGTCATGGTCGCCAGACCGATCGCCGCCGCAGCCACCCAGATGTTTACGTCGACAAACGCCAGGCCAACGCCCACGGCGAGGGCGTCGATGCTGGTGGCAAACGCGGTGACGGCGAGAATCAGGAAGGAGTGCGAACCCGGTTTTTCATCTTCCTCTTCTTCATGCTTCAGACCGTTGTAGATCATGTGCAGGCCGAGAACCACCAGCAGGGTGAAGGCGATCCAGTGATCCCATTCGGCAACCCATTGGCTCGCGGCCTGGCCGATCAGCCAGCCGATAATGGGGGTGATGGCTTCGATCACGCCGAAGATCAGACCGGTGCGCAGGGCTTCCGTGAGACGCGGTTTATGCAGGCTGGAGCCCTTGCCGATGGCGGCTGCAAACGCATCCGTGGACATGGCCAGCGCAAGGAAGATGAGGGAAACAGGATTCACGGGAATACTTCCAGTCGGGCTATGAGTCAACGACACAACCACACGCCCGACTTTAGGCATGGATGTGTCGTCGGTCTCACCAACCAAAAGGTGTTCGCACCACGGCATGTTGCCGAGAATGTTGATACGAACGCTTCCGCAGTGCACGGAAACAGGCTACTCCCCAACGAGGTGCGGAATGATAGGCGGGGGAGTATGAAAATTTCGTTAAAACCGTAGCTCAAGCGGGTATTTGCATTTGATGGAGAACTCTGTGGCGAGGGGATTTATCCCCGTTGGGTCGCGCAGCGGCCCCTCTTTTAAAAGCTGGGAGCGCTGCGCACTCCAACGGGGATAAATCCCCTCGCCACAGTCAGTGCTTACGAAACTGGCCAGGGTGAAATACGGCGTCTAAAGTCCTTCCACGCAAATTCGCGGAGGGTCGGAGATGAAGAACGGCAAGCCAGAAGAGGGCGCAGAGGCAGCGTCGGTGCTGATCAATCAGCGTATCCAGGAGCTGAACGATTGGCGCGGCGAAACCCTGGCGAAGGTTCGCGCGATCATGCACAAGGCTGATCCGGACGTGGTCGAAGCGTGGAAATGGCGCGGTGTGCCGACTTGGTATCACGACGGGATTATCTGTACGGGTGAAACGTATAAAGCGGCGGTGAAAATGACCTTCGCCAAGGGCGCTGCGCTGGAAGATCCGGCGGGATTGTTCAACGCCAGCCTGGAAGGAAATGTGCGGCGCGCGATTGATATTCACGAGGGTGATGAGCTTGATGAAAAAGGGTTGATGGCGTTGATTCGGGCGGCTGTGAAGCTGAATACGACGAAAAAGCCCTCACCCTAACCCTCTCCCGGAGGGAGAGGGGACTGACCGAGCTGCTGGATCAAGTTGTGTCGACCTGAAATATCGAGCCGAACTCGGGTCTTGAAGGGCATAGAGTTCGGCTCCCTTTCCCCCTCTACCCCTTGGGGGAGAGGGCTGGGGTGAGGGGGTAAATCTCGCAGACAACCCACCTCAGTTGCCATCCGCCACTTTGCGCTCAATCTCATCGACCTTGCGCTGCAGCGTCTCGGCATCCTGCTCTTTCACCCGGGTAGACGAAGGTGTAATCACCTCATCCACACCTTTGGTGTCGTCATCGTGGTCTTCAAGATCACGCTCGACCACGTTCACCGGTTTGCCGGATGTGTCGGTAGGTGGGGCATTCGGGGTTTTGTCGTCGTTGCTGTTCATGGTGTTGACCTCCAGTGGTGTAAACATTGGAGGCGGTGGTTTGGCAGGCGTTCAGAAACTTTGCGCTCATGCATTAGCCCAAGAGGGATCAATCGCTGTCTGGATGACCCAACCCATGCGCAACAAAACTCTACTTTCAACCGTGTTCGGCTTGTCTGCCCTGATCATCGGCCAGGCTGCTTACGCCGCCAGTTTCGACTGCGAAAGGGCCAAAGCTGCCGATGAAAAAGCGGTGTGCGCCAACCGTGCGCTTAACGACATGGACGTGAGCATGGCGCTGCTCTACAAACTGGATCGCCGGTTTCTGCCGATGGGCGGCCGTGGTGCCTTGATTGACGAGCAACAGGCGTGGCTGAAAACCCGTGGCAAATGCGCCGCTGATGTGAAATGCCTCACCGACGTTTATCAGCAGCGAATTCAAGCATTGCAGCAGATCATCGACACCCGCGTGGTCACCCAGGGCCCGTTCTGAAAAGCCTTTCGCGAGCAAGCCCGCTCCCACATTTGACCGAGTTCGATCTCACGAATACGGTCAAATGTGGGAGCGGGCTTGCTCGCGAAATGGCCAGTTCGGTCAACATCACCGTCACCGGACAACCACCCAAATCAAGTACACCCGATTCAATCCTTGAGGATGTCGCGATCCTTGGTTTCCGGCAGGAAGAACGTACCCAGTATCGCCGTCATCACTGCAATCACGATCGGGTACCACAAGCCGTAATAGATATCCCCGGTGGCCGCGACCATCGCGAAGGCCACCGTTGGCAGGAACCCGCCAAACCAGCCGTTACCGATGTGATATGGCAGCGACATCGAGGTGTAGCGAATGCGCGTCGGGAACAGCTCCACCAGCCACGCCGCGATCGGCCCGTAAACCATGGTCACGTAGATCACCAAAATGGTCAGCAACAGTAGCACCATCGGGTAATTGGTTTTTGCCGGGTCGGCTTTCTCTGGATAACCGGCTTCTTTCAGCGCAGCGCCAAGGGTCGCGGTGAACGCATCATTGCGAGTTTTGAAGTCGGCGGCGGGCAGGGCGCTGCCGTCGAAACTCTCGACGACTTTGTCGCCAATACGCACTTGCGCCACGGTGCCCGGTTCGGCGGTGACGTTCTCATACGGAATCGCCCGTTTTGCCAACAGCGTCTTGGCCAGGTCACAGGAACTGGTGAATTTGGCCTTGCCCACCGGATCGAACTGGAACGAACACTGGTCGGGGTTGGCGATCACCTTGACCGGGTTTTTCTCCTGAGCGATGAACACATCAGGGTTGCCGTACTGGGTCAGCGCATGAAAGATCGGAAAGTAGGTCAGCGCCGCCAGAATGCAGCCGACCATGATGATCGGCTTGCGCCCGATGCGGTCGGACAGGCTGCCGAAAATCACGAAAAACGGCGTACCGATCAGCAGCGAACCGGCGATCAGCAGGTTGGCGGTTTGCGGATCGATCTTCAGCGTCTGCAACAGAAAAAACAGCGCATAAAATTGCCCGGTGTACCAGACCACCGCTTGCCCGGCCGTGCCGCCGAGCAACGACATGATCACCACTTTGAGGTTGTCCCAACGGGCGAATGATTCAGTCAGCGGCGCTTTCGACGCTTTGCCTTCGTCCTTCATTTTCTGGAACACCGGCGACTCGCTCAGTTGCAGGCGGATGTACACCGAGACGATCAGCAGCAGGATCGACAGCAGAAACGGAATCCGCCAGCCCCACTCTTCGAACGCTTCAGTGCCCAGCGCGGTGCGGCAGGCGAGTATCACCAGCAGCGACAGAAACAGGCCGAGGGTCGCGGTGGTTTGAATCCACGAGGTGAAGAAACCGCGTCTATTGCGTGGCGCGTGTTCGGCCACGTAAGTCGCCGCGCCGCCGTATTCACCGCCCAGTGCCAGTCCTTGCAGCAGTCGAAGGGTAATCAGAATCACCGGTGCAGCGACGCCAATGGTTGCGTAACCGGGCAGCAAACCGACAATCGCAGTCGAGACGCCCATGATGACGATGGTGATCAGAAACGTATGTTTGCGCCCGATCATGTCGCCGAGCCGGCCGAACACAATCGCGCCGAACGGCCGCACCGCGAAGCCTGCCGCAAACGCCAGCAGGGCAAAGATGAACGCAGTGGTTTCGTTGACACCGGCAAAGAAGTGCTTGGCGATGATCGCCGCCAGTGAACCGTAGAGGTAAAAATCGTACCACTCGAAAACCGTGCCCAGTGAGGAGGCAAAGATGACTTTGCGTTCCTCCTTGGTGATGCCGCCGCTGCGCGGTGGACTGCCGGTGGATGTTGTGTAAGTCGTGGCCATGGGTGTTCTCCGTCGTGCTTATTGTTGTAGGCCGGAGTCCCCCAATACCGCTTATCTCACCCTGGCCTTGTGGCAGATGCCTGAAGCGCTGATGCGTAAAGCGTGCACAGTTTGCCGTCGGGCAGTTGTGCACGCTTTCCTGAAGCATAATCAGCTTCTGGCAGATATCCACTCGCCAGCATCGCCGTTTACGCCTTGACCCAGCGCTGGCGACTCCAGGCACTCAACCAGTCCACTAGGAACACCAGTACCAGCATCGCCAGAATCACCGTGCTGGCCTGCGCTTCCTGAAACAGGCTGAGGCTCACGTAGAGCATCTGGCCGAGACCGCCAGCACCGACAAAACCCAGCACACTGGCCATGCGAATGTTGTTTTCCCAGCGATAGAGGATGTAGGCGAGCAGTTGCGGCGCCAGATTGGGCAGGGTGCCGTAGCAGAAGGCGAGAATCGGGTTGCCGCCCTGCAAACGGATGGCCTCGGCGGGTTGCGGCGGCGTGTTTTCCAGCGCTTCGGCGAACAACCGGCCGAGTACTCCCGTGGTGTGTAAGGCGAGGGCGAGGGCGCCGGCATTCGGGCCAAGGCCGGCAGCGAGCACCATCAGCGCCGCCCAGACCAGTTCCGGAATCGCCCGCAAGGCATTCAGCAGCAGGCGCGCAACGCTTTGCAGCGGCCAGCCGAAACGTCCCGCCGCCGGCAGCGCCAGAACAATGCCAACAACTGCCGCCAATAGCGTGCCGACAGCGGACATGGCCAGGGTTTCCATCGAACCGTGGAAGATCGCTTTCAGGTAGTCAGCGCTCAAATCCGGGCTGAGAAAACGCTGCACGTAAGCGCCCATCTGCTTCAGGCTGGTGGCGCTGCCCAGTTCGCCGAGATCCAGACCCAGATAGGCGAAGGACGCAATCACTGCAACCCCGATAGCGGCGATCAGCAGCAAATTGATCAGGCGATTCATGCCAGCCTCCAGCGCAGCAAGCGGCTGAGTTGATCGGCGGCCAGCACCAGCAGCAGGAACGTCAGCAACATGCTGGCGACTTCACCGCCAGCGAACATGCGGATCGACAGGTCGATTTGCTGACCCAGGCCCCCCGCGCCGACGAACCCCATCACCACCGAAGCACGGATCGCGCATTCCCAGCGATACACGGTGTACGAGAGCAATTCCGCGCCGACATTGGGCAGCGTGCCGTAAGCGAAAGCCGCCAGTCGGCCGCTGCCAGCCTGCAACAACGCATGCGCCGGGCGTTGGTCGGTGGATTCGAAGATCTCCGCGTAGACCTTGCCGAGCATGCCGCTGTAGGTAATGGCAATCGCCAGCACGCCCGCTGCCGGGCCGAGGCCGACCGCACGCACGAACAGCAGTGCCCAGACAATCTCCGGCACGCTGCGCAGGAAAATCAGCAGCCCGCGAACCGGCCAGCGCAGCAAACGTCCTAAACGACTCGGCACGCCACCGCGAGAGGCGGCGGACAGTGACAGGGCGCGACTGGCAATCAAACCGGCAGGTACCGCCAGCAGCAACGCCAAAGCCATACCGGCAGTGGCAATGGCCAGGGTTTGCAGGGTGGCTTTAAGCAAGATTTGCAGAAAGGCTTCGTCGTGCGCCGGCGGCCAGAATTGCGCGACAAACTGGCCCATTTCATTTTGGCTGCCGGGCAACAGCACACTTAGATCCAGTTCACTCAACTGAATCCCCGGCCACAGCAAAGCAATGGCCAGCAAGCTCAGTAGCAACCGTGGCCATGCAGCGGGATCGCGTGAATCGGCTTTCAGCATCGTGGAATCTGCACAGTCAAAGGCACCGCTACAGCGGTCGGCGATTGCAGCTTTTCGTTGGCGTACAGCGCGTCGAGCATGTCCGGGCTGACTTGATCGGACGGGCTGTCGAACAGAATCTGCCCTTCGCGCAAACCGATTATCCGAGGGAAATGCGATAACGCCAGATCGACCGCATGCAGGCTCGCGATCAGTGTGACGTTGTGCTCACGGGCATGGCGCGAAAGGATCGACAGGGTATGCCCGGCCATCACCGGATCCATCGCCGACACCGGTTCATCGGCCAGCAAAATCTCTGGCGCTTGATACAGCACACGAGCAATGCCGACGCGTTGTAACTGACCGCCAGACAATTGTTGGCAATAGGCAAACAGCTTGTCGCCCAGATCCAGTCGCGCCAATGCTGCGCGCGCGCCCGCTACATCCAGCGGATGCAGCAGGTTCAACAGACTTTTGCCCAGACTCCACTGACCGAGCTTGCCGGCCAGTACCGCCGTGACCACGCGCTGACGCGGCGGCAACGGCGGTGCCTGATGCACCAGGCCGATGCGTGCACGCAGGCGTTGACGCAGGCGGGCAGACAAGTGCCAGGCGCGCTCGCCAAGTACTTCGATTTCACCGCTGCTGGGCCGCAACGCGGTGGCCAGCAGATTAAGCAGACTCGACTTGCCAGCCCCGGACGGGCCGATGATCGCAACCTGTTCGCCAACGCCAATCTGCAAGTCGATACCGCGCAGGGCATCGACGCCATTGGCGTGGCGCAGGCTGCCCTGTTTGAGGCTTAAGGTCATTTCAGCAGTTCGGCGGCGCGGGCGGCTTCCTCGATGCCCTTGTAGTTTTCAAGCTTGGTGTCGATGAAGCGGCTGGCGGCTTGCAGATCCAGAATTTTCTTCTGCTCAGGGTTGGCCGGGTCGAGATCAAGGAAGGCTTTTTTGATCTTCGCCGCGAGTGCTGGATCAAGGGTGCCGCGCACGGTCCAGTTGTAATCGAAGTAGGTCGGGGTGGTGGCGAAGACTTTTACCTTGTTGGTGTCGACCTTGCCGGCGTCTACCAGTTTTTGCCAGACGCTGGCGTTCAACACACCGGCGTCAACCTTGCCGGCCTGCACCCAGGCCACGGTGGCGTCGTGAGCGCCGGAGTAGGCAACGCGGCTGAAATACGCTTCCGGCTTGATGCCGTCGTTTTTCAGCATGAAGTAACGTGGCATCAGGCTGCCGGAGGTCGAAGACACCGAACCGAAGGCGAAGGTCTTGCCTTTCAGGTCGGCGAGGCTGTGCACGTTAGGGTCAGCGGTGATGAATTTACTGGTGAACTGCGCATCCTGTTCACGCTGCACCAACGGGATCACCGGCGTGGTGGCGTCGGTCTTCAGACGTGCCTGAACGAAGGTGAAACCGCCCAGCCAGGCCATATCGAGGCGATCGGTAGCGAGCGCTTCAACCACAGCCGGGTAATCGGCCACCGGCACAAACTGCACTTTCATGCCAATTTGCTGCTCCAGATAAGCACCCAGCGGTTCGAACTTGCGCAGCAGTTCGGTCGGTGCTTCGTCGGGAATCGCGCTGACGCGCAAAACGTCAGCGGCTTGAGCGATCAAACTAGAAAGGGACAGGGCCAGGCCGGCGGTCAATGCCAGGGTTCGTTTGAGCATGGAAATCTCCGTTTCATGAGCGGCAAAAAGATGTGAAGAGCTGAAAGAGGGCGCTACGTGAGGGTAGACGAATCGGCGAGGTTATACGTACTCACGCGTGCAAAGGCCAGTGCTATCGGGGGTGACGCGCTCAGAAACGTTCGTCGAGGATCGCCGGCAAGGTCAGTTCCCTGACGTAGCTGGCCGAAGACAAACTAAGGATCATGCGCACCACCTCGACGACATCGTGTACGGGAATCAAATGTCCCTCACCACGCTGCGCCGCGACGTTAATCGGTGTGCTCAGTAGATCTTCGGTATTCAGATAGCCGAGATTCAGGCAGGTCACTGCCAGACGCTGCTCTCTGTAGCCTTCGCGCAGGGTCTCGGCGATCCCGCGCAGGGCGAATTTGGATGCGCCGAAAGCGACTTCCGGACGCCCGCTCTGTGGCAGACCCGAGGTCGAACCGGTGAGGATGATTCTGGGATGGGGACTTTTTAGCAGAAGGGGCAGCAGACGTTTGATCAGCAAAATGGTTGAGGTGATGTTGCAGTTGACGATGGCCTGCACTTCGTCGTCTGCGCTTTCGACAAAGTCGTACGCGCTGTCGAAGGCAAACTCTTCCCAGATGCCGAGGTTGTAAATCAGCGTATCCAGCCCGTCGGCCTGTACCGCATGCTCGATCTCCTGAGCAGCCTTGGCTGGGTTCATCAGGCCGGCTTCAACCCAGCGTACAGAGCGCTCGGCACCCGCCATCAACCCTTGGGGGCGTGTGCGGGAAACGCCGATCAACGTGTCTCCCGCGTTGCCCAACCCCTCTATAAAAGCTCTGCCTAAACCTTTACTCGCACCCACCACCAAAATATTCATCGATCGTCTCCATGATCCAAGTGCTGATTCCGTACAGCATGCAAACAGACGACCTAGGAAATGGCAAACGAATGGGTGTGTCGGAATATTTATGGACGATAAACGCTACTCCCTGTGGTGAGGGGATAAATCCCTTCACCACAGGGTTGTTTATTACTCACCCCCGAGAAACTGTTACCGCACTATTCCGGGCTGTGACAAAGGCAAAGTCTCTGCCTATCCTCCATGTCATTCCCAACGTGGCAGCGACTGCTTCCTGTGTCCGCCCCTCAGCAAAAGTCTTGTTCATGGCTCAACCGTTCCCCCCATCGTCCATTGCTCAGAAGTTGAAATCCGCATTCCGGGTGGCGGAATGAAGCTTTCCAGACCGCTGCCAATCGACCTGCGCGGACTGATACTGCTTTTTGTCCTGCTGTCGGTCGTCGCGACGCTGTGCAACAGCCTCTATGTCGCCTATCGCGTACAGCGTGACGCATTGATTCACGCGACGCTGGAAGCCAATGGCGCCTACGCGGCGAAAGTAGCTTCCAGCATCGGCGAGTTTCTCGGCGCCGCACACAATCATTTGAGTTACAGCGCGACGGTGCTGGGCGATCACTGGGATGAGCCTGGGGCATTGCGCAAAGAAGCCATGCGCTTGCAGGCGCAGGACACCGATTTCAACTCGGTGACGATTCTCGATGCGAACGGGCAAGTGCTTCAGGCATATCCGGACAGCTTGCAGATCGTCGGTGCCACGCTGCAATCGCGGGGTATCCAGCAAGCCCTCAAAGAGCGCCGGCCCTTGGTCAGCGAGGTGTACGTCTCCTCGGCAGGCAATCTGGTGGTGTTTGTTTCGCAACCGGTTTTCAGCCCGTCAGGTGCGTTTCTCGGTGTGGTGGGCGGCTCTGTTTACTTGCTTGAGCAAAGCGCGTTTCACACGGTGATCAGTCGTCATTTTCATCACGACGGCACCTTCGCTTTCGTCGCTGACGGTAATCGGCGGCTGTTGTATCACCCCGACGCGAAGCGGATCGGCGAAGTGCTGGGCTGGAGCCTGACGGTGGATGCCGCGTTGCGTGGTGAAAACGGCACCTTGCAGGGCGACAACTACCGAGGTGTGCCCATGCTGGCCGGCTATGCCCGTGTGCCGGAAGCCAATTGGGCCGTGGTGGTTCAGCAACCTCGCGAACGCAGCCTGGCGCCGTTGGCACAACTGATGCGCGATATGGTCGTGGGGATGATCCCCGCCGGCATTTTCGGGCTGGTGCTGATCCTCATCGGTACCGCGCTGATCGCCCGACCCTTGCGGCAATTGTCGGCGGCCGCCGACCAATTGGCCGCGCCCGACACCACGGAGCGCTTGAACCGGGTGCATGCCTGGTACCGCGACGCCGCTGCAATCCGTCAGGCGATGCTGGCCGGGGTGCAATTGCTCCATCAGAAACTCGGTCAGCTCAGTCATGAAGCGCAAAGTGATCCCCTCACGGGCCTGGCCAATCGTCGCGCCATGGACGCTGCGCTGAACCTGCTGGATCAGTCCGGGCAGGGGTATTCCGTGCTGGCGCTGGATATCGATCATTTCAAACGCGTCAACGACACCTTTGGACATGACGCCGGCGACGTGGCCCTGCGAAGCGTGGCCGACATCCTCAAACAAAACTCGCGCTCAGGTGACTGGGCGTGCCGCTCCGGTGGTGAGGAGTTCGCACTGATTCTTCCGGATACTCCGCTGGACACCGCGCGGATGATTGCCGAAAGAATCCGCGCGCACCTCGAAGAAACCGAGGTGCCGCAGGTGGGCAAGTTGACGATGTCCATCGGTGTGGCGTGCCGCGATGCAAACACTGCGACATCCCCAAGCGTGTTGAAACTCGCTGATGAGAGGCTTTACATCGCCAAGCAGGGTGGGCGCAACAAAGTGGTATGAAGGCCAGCAGCTTACGGCAGTTTGGCAATCACCTTGATCTCAAAATCAAAGCCATACAGCCACGTCACACCCACGGCGGTGACCGTCGGATGCGGCGCATCGCCCCAGAATTCGGTGAGCACAACATTCCAGATCGTCTCGAATTTGCTGTGCGGATCGACGATGAAGATCGTCACGTCGACCACATCGTCGAAGCTGCAACCGGCCTCGCTGAGGATCGCATTCAGGTTGCTGAAAGCCTGTCGTACCTGGTTCTGCAGATCCGGCTCCGGCGTACCGTCTTCGGTGCTGCCGACTTGCCCCGATATAAATAGAAAACCGTTGGAGCGAATCGCTGGCGAGTAGCGATTGCGCTCATAAAGGGTACGGCGTGCGGCCGGAAAAACGACATCGCGCTGAGTCATGGGGGTGTCTCCATCGGTGAGTTGATGAAGCCACTGTAGGTATTTGCAGGCGGGCGATAAACGCGCAAGCTTGGCGTTCACTGTTTGTGAATCCCAAACAATCGAGGCGCGAACCTTGGATCGATTTGACGCAATGCAGGCGTTTGCCCGAGTGGTCGAGGCGGGGAGTTTCACCAAAGCCGCCGAAACCCTGCACATGAGCAAGACCACCGTGACGCAACTGGTGCAGCAATTGGAAGCGCGGTTGCGGGTGAAGCTGCTCAATCGCACCACACGCAAGGTCAATGTTACGGCCGATGGCGCTGCGTATTACGAAAAAGTCGTCAGGCTGTTGGCGGATATGGAAGACGCTGAAAGTAATCTGCCTGGCGTATCGGTGGTGCCCTCAGGCCGCTTGCGCGTCGACGTCCCGAGCCCATTCGCCCGGCACATTCTGATGCCTGCGCTGCCAGACTTTCACCGGCAGTATCCTGACATTCAAATCCACATGGGCGTCAGCGATCGGATCGTCGACATCATTGATGAAAACGTGGATTGCGTGGTGCGTGGCGGCGAGTTGCTCGATCAGTCATTGATGGCGCGTAAGGTCGCCGATCTGCCGTTGGGCGTATTTGCGGCGCCGGCCTATCTTGCCCGCGCGGGTGTACCCGAACACCCGCGCGATCTGGAGGATTCCCATCATCGCGTAGTTGGTTTTCTGTGGGCGCGTACCGGCAAACCGGTGCCGTATGCCTTGCACAACGCCAGTGAAAAGCTACAAATCAAGGGTCGGCATGTGCTGGCGGTCGATGACGGCAATGCCTATCTGGCTGCCGGTCTCGCCGGAATGGGTGTGTTGTGGTTGCCGACTTATATGTCCGATGCCCACGTCGCTAAAGGTGAACTCGTACGCCTGTTCGAAGACTGGCAGCTCGAACCCATGCCGCTCTATGTGGCTTATCCGCCGAACCGGCATATCAGTCTCAAGTTGCGCGTGTTCATCGACTGGGTGGTGAGTTTAATGGCCTGAGACACTTGGTGCGGTATTTGCAGGTGAGGTTGTCAATGTCGTCAAAAAACCAACACAACCGGCGAATCGAAAGTGTGCAGTGATGAGATGCACAGCTTTCGAATCATGGAGCAACACTCATAATGAATATGTACATCGATATCGTCGGCGCCTGCAATTTGAGCTGCCCTTCATGCCCGATGGGCAACTCGGAAAATCTCAATTTCAAAAAAGCCATGCAGCTCGACATGTTCAAGCAGATTGTCGAGAAGGCCAAGGGCGAGGGCGTTGGCGCTATTTTTCTCTACAACTGGACTGAGCCTTTGGTTCATCCAAAAATTGGCGAGTTTATCGAGGTTATTAACGCTGCCGGCATGGAGAGTGGCATCAGTACCAATTTGAATCTGGCCAAAAACATGGAAAAAGCCTTGTCGGCCGAGCCAGGTTACTTTCGTATATCGCTGTCCGGCTTCTACCAGGACACCTACAAAAAGGGTCATGTAGGCGGCGATATCGAAGTGGTCAAACAGAACATGATTGCTCTGTCTGAGATCAAGCAGCGACTGGGTTTAAGCACCCGTATCGACGTTTACTATCATCGCTATCTGGATAACATCGAAGAAGAATCACTGATGCGCGAGTTCAGTGAAGCCCTGGGTTTTGATTTCTCGACGGGTTATTCGGTGATGATGCCGCTGGAGAAGACGCTGGCTATCGTCGAGCGCGATCCGTCCGTCACAGCAACCGATTATGAAACCCTGGAACGCCTTGCGTTGCCGCCGTACGACGATCTGATCAACGTTGTCCAGCAATTTCCGCAACAAGCTTGCACGCTCAAAGATGACTGGCTGGTGATCGATTGCAATGGCACTACCGTGCTGTGCTGCACAATTTTCAATCAGACCGAATATCAGGTCGGCAAGTACCTCGACATGCCGCTTGATGAGCTCACACGGCGCAAATCGACGGAGAAGAATTGCGTCGATATGTGCAACCGCTGTGCGAAAAAAGGCTTGCACATCTACTCGATGTACCCCAATCAGAGCGTGCTGGAGCGACATGCAGTCAATCGCATCATTGATTTTGAAAATCGCAACAGCCAAGGGTTTACCGTGGACAGCGAGCAACTGGGGCGCGCCGGTGAAGTCAGTGCCGAAAACTTTGATGAAGCCCAGTATCTTCAATTGAACGAGGATGTCAGGCTCGCGATTTCCACCGGTGTCTTTTCCAGCGGTTATCAGCACTATGTACTCTGTGGTCGTCTCGAGGGGCGATTAGGCGCCGGCGTGTTCTCCGTCGTCTGAGTGTGGGTTCAAATTGACCGATAGCCACGCGCTAAAGCTTTTCGCCATGGGATCATTTTCACTGTCGCGGTGGGTCAGCAACGCCCAGTTCGGCCCCCGAATGCTGTCTTCCACCAGCGGTTGCAACACGCCGTCAGCCCGCGCCTGACGGCTGAGCAACTGGCTCACCAGCGCGATGCCAAGCCCCGAACACGCGGCGTCCAGCAGCAATCCCGGATCGGAGAAGTTCAGCCCCTGATCCTGCTGGCCGACATCGATTCCGGCCTCGACCGCCCAATGGCTCCAATCCATTTCCCGCTCGCCATGCAATGTGGTGCGCTGTGGCGCCGGCAGCGCCAAAACGCTCGGATGACACGCCGGATAGAGGCGATCGGCGTGCAGCACTTTGAAGCTGCATTCAGCCTGTGAACTGATGTCGTCGCGCACCGCCAGATCGATGGTTTGCGTGGCCATGTCCGGTACTTCGTCGGTGCTGTAGATCCACAAATCAACCTCAGGGTGCAGCGCGCGGAAATCCGCCAGGCGCGGCAACAACCAGTGCCGGGCAAACGCCGGCGTGGTGTTGAGCACCAGTTGATTGGGCTTTTGATACTGGCCCAAACGGCGAATCCCCACCGCCAATTGCTGCAGCATGGCCTGGGTGGTGCTGAGCAAATCGTGGCCGGCATCGGTCAGCGCCACGCTGCGTCCGCTGCGAAAAAACAGCGGCTGCTCCAGATACGCCTCAAGGCTGCGGATCTGCTGGCTGATCGCCGACTGCGTCAGGCTCAGCTCTTCAGCGGCCTTGTGAAAACTGCCCAGTCGAGCGGCCGCTTCGAAGCCGCGCAGGGAGCTGAGAGGCGGCCAGTGTTTAAGCATATCGATAAGCTCCGCTAATCAGTTGTCTGCTAAATCCATCGTTTGTTTGCCGATTTTACGGCCCGTAGCATAAGCGCATTGAACACAGCGGCTTAACTAACGAGGCTTATCATGCAGCACAACGACAATAAAAACAGCGCCTGGATGATGCCGGCAGAGTGGGTGACCCATGCGGCGACGTGGATGGTCTGGCCGCACAACCAGACGTTGTGGGAATCCGGTTGGCGCGTGACGCTGGCGCAGGTGCAGGAAGATTTCGCTCGCGTCGCCAATGCCATCGCCCGGTTTGAACCGGTGAAACTGGTGGTCGATCCATCGGCCATTGCCAGCGCCAAAGCCTTGTGCGGGCCGAACATCGAACTGATTCCGTTGGCGGTGAATGACAGTTGGTGCCGCGACTCCGGCCCGACGTTTGTCTACCACCCACAGCAAGGCCTGGCTGGCGTGAGCTGGCGCTTCAACGCCTGGGGCGGCAAGTCGGCGCACGATCTGGACGAAAGCCTGGCGCGCCGCGCGCTCAATCACCTCGGTCTGGAATGCTTCGGCACGCCGCTGAGCAACGAAGGCGGGGCGATTCATGTCGATGGCGAAGGCACGCTGATCACCACCGAATCGGTGCTGCTCAACCCCAATCGCAACCCGGGCATGAGCAAAGCCGAGATGGAAGAGATCTTCAGCCGCCTGCTCGGCGTGAAGAAAACCATCTGGCTGCCGGGCGATCCGGATTACGTCACCGGCGACATGACCGATGGCCACGTTGACGGCGTCTGCGCCTTCGCCCGTCCCGGTGTGTTGCTGGTCGATGCGACGCACGATCAATCGTCGGTGTACGCCGAAGTGGCGCGGGAAAATCGTCGAGCGCTGGAGCTGGCCACCGATGCGCAAGGACGCAAATTCGCGCTGATCGAACTGTTCGAAGCCACCGACGCGGTCGATACCGAAGCCGAAGTGTTTTGCGCCTCGTACACCAATTTCTACATCGCCAACGGCGCGATCATCATGCCGGCCTATGGCATCGAGGCGGACAACGTCGCGGCGAACGTGCTGGAAAAAGTCTTCCCCGGGCGCGAAGTGGTGCCGGTGCAGATCAACCATCTGGCGCACGGCGGTGGCGGTGTGCATTGCATCACCCAGCAGCAGCCAGCCTGGCCGGTTAGAGGTTGAGACCATGACGATTCTGACCATTGCCACCACCCAGATGCCGTGCACCTGGGATTTACCGGGCAACCTTGATCGTGCCGAGCAACTCGTCCGTGATGCGGCGAAGCAGGGCGCGCAAGTGATCCTCTTGCAGGAACTGTTCGCCACGCCGTACTTCTGCATCGAACAAAGCCATAAACACATGGCGCTGGCCGAGGAGTATCGCGACAGCCGCGTGCTCGCACGTTTCGCCGCAGTGGCCCGCGAGTTGGGCGTGGTGTTGCCGCTGAGCTGGTTCGAGAAGGCCGGCAACGCGTACTTCAATTCGTTGAGCGTGGCCGATGCCGACGGGCGCTTGTTGGGCGTGTATCGCAAGACGCACATCCCCAACGCCATCGGCTATCAGGAGAAGGAATATTTCAGCCCCGGCGACACCGGTTTCAAAGTCTGGGACACCGCGTTCGGCCGTCTCGGTGTCGGCATCTGCTGGGATCAGTGGTTCCCGGAAACCGCGCGTTGTCTGGCCTTGATGGGCGCTGAAGTGCTGCTGTATCCGACCGCCATTGGTTCGGAACCGGGCTGCGCGGCGCTGGATTCCCGCGACCATTGGCAGATGACCATGCGTGGCCACGCCGCTGCCAATCTGCTGCCAGTGGTGGCGTCGAACCGCGTCGGGCGCGAAACCGCGACCACTGATTCGAGCCTGCAAATGAGCTTCTACGGTTCCTCGTTTATCAGCGATCACAAGGGCCAGTTACTCGCCACAGCCGACCGTGACAGCACTGGGTTTTTACTGCAACGCGTCGATCTGGCGGCCATGCGCGAAGAGCGTTTGAACTGGGGCATCTACCGCGATCGTCGTCCGGAAATGTACGGGCCGCTGCTGAGTCAGGACGGTCGCCACCTTCATGCACGCTGGAACACTCAAGGGGTTTGACATGGTTACCCACCACAAACGATTGCTCGGCGCGATGGGCCTGGCCCTGATCTGCGTGATGCCGTCGCTGCACGCCGAAGACAAAACCCTGCGGCTGTACAACTGGGCCGATTATTTTGCCGAAGACACGCTGAGCCGTTTCACCGCCGAAACCGGGATCAAGGTGATTTACGACGTCATGGACGGCAGCGAAACCCTCGAAGCGAAGATGCTCTCCGGCGGCAGCGGTTACGACCTGATCTTCCCCGGTGACACCGTGGCCGAGCGCCTGATGCGCGCCGGCAGCCTGATGCCGCTGGATCAATCGAAGCTGACGGAACTGGCCGACATCGAGCCCGGTTTGCAGAAACTGCGCAGCCATTACGAGCACTCCAGCAAAGCCACGGTGCCGTATACCTGGGGCACCATCGGCCTGACCTACAACGAGGAAGAGATCAAAAAGCGCATGGCTGATGCGCCGGTCAACAGCCTCGACATGTTGTTCAAACCGGAGCTGGCGGCGAAGTTTGCCGACTGCGGAATTTCGATGATCGATTCGCCGGACGAAGCGCTGGCGGTGGTGCTCAATTACCTCGGTCGCGATCCGCGCAGCGGCAAAGCCGAGGATCTGGCTGCAGCCAGTGAATTGTTGATGAAGCTGCGTCCGTACATCCGCAAATTCCAGTCGCAACCGGTGACCGATCTGGTCAACGGCAACCTGTGCCTGTCGCTGGGTTACAGCGGCGACATGACACAAACCCAGCGCACCTCGGACAGCGCCGGCAAGCACACGAAGTTTCAGTACCGTGTGCCACGCGAGGGCACCACGGTGTGGATGGACACCATGGCCATTCCGGTCGACGCCAGACACCCGGAATACGCTTACGCGTTCATCAACTTTGTCATGCGCCCGGCGAACATGGCGGCGATCAGCAATTTCACTGGTTACCCGACGTCCAACGCCAAGGCGCGGGCGAGTGTCGACGAAAGCATGCGCGACAACCCGGACATCTACCTCGACGAAGCGACCTACGCGCGTTTGATCCCGGGCAAAGACATCCCTCAGGCCGACATGCGCGCACGCATGCGTACCTGGACTAAATTCAAGACTGCCACTGGCCAATGATCCACGGCCGGCGCATTGCCGGCCCTGGTTTTTACAGGAATACACTGTATGTCGACTCGTCGTGAGTTCATCAAACAAGTCACCGTTGCTGCCGGTGTGGGCGCTGCGTTCATGGGCTTCGGTCTGTCGCCGGGCAAGGTGCTTGCGGCCGCTCAGGGGCGCTGGTTCATGCCCGACGAAGGCGACAAGCACGAACGCGCCTACATCGCTTTCGGCGCGCAGGACGCGATCTGGGAAGACTTCACCGAAGACGTCCAGGAAGCCCTCGGTCGCATCGCCCGTGCCATCGCCAAATATGAGCCGGTCACGGTGTTCCGCCGCCAGAACGAGCGCAGCATTGCCGAAGAATTCTGTGGCACCCGCAACATCACCTACGTCACCACGGCGCTGGACGACATCTGGATGCGCGACATCGGCGCCAACTTTGTCATCGACGACGAGGGCGGATTGGGCGCGGTGGATTTCAACTTCAACGGTTGGGGCGATAAACAGCAGCACAGCAAAGACGCGAAAATCGCCGCGCTCGCGTCCAACGGCGCACAAGCGACCTATATCCGCAGTGAGTTGACGGGCGAGGGCGGTGCTATCGAAGTTGATGGCCACGGCACCGGGATCATGACCGAGAGCAGCTGGATCAACCGCAATCGCAATCCCGACTGGAGCAAGGCCGACGTCGAAGCGGAATTGAAAGAGCGTCTGGGCCTGCGCAAAATCATCTGGCTGCCGGGGATCAAGGGCAAGGACATCACCGACGCTCACGTCGATTTCTACGCGCGCTTCATCGAGCCCGGTGTGGTGATCGCCAACCTCGACACCGATCCTGAATCCTACGATCACAAGGTCACGCTGGCGCACCTGGAAATCCTCAAGAACGCCACCGATGCTGACGGCCGCAAATTGCAGATCCACACGATTTCGCCGCCACTCAATCCGCGCAAAAGCAAGTTCAGCAAAAACAACCCGGACTTCGCTGCCGGCTACATCAACTACTTCGTGATCAACGGCGCGATCATCGCCCCGGAATTCGGCGACAAAGCGGCGGACAAGAAGGCCTTCGATCTGCTGTCCGCGCTGTACCCGGATCGCGACATCGTGCAGCTGAACATCGATGCCATCGCGGCCGGCGGCGGCGGGATTCACTGCGTAACCAGCCATCAACCACGGGCGTGATTGACTCTTTCGCGGATCAAGCCAACTATCGGCGCATAACAACATGACCGATGGAACAAAACTTGATCGAAAGACGCCAATTCAGCGGAGGCATGAAGGGGAAAAACCTCCGCTATCTGAATGAGCAAAGCGCTGATAGCCCGCGCCTGACCCGTACCGGTTTTCTGCTGCTGGAACACTTTTCGCTGCCGGCGTTTACCCAGGCGCTGGACACGGTGGTGACCACCAATCTGCTGCGCCCGGGGCTGTTTGCCTCGCGCACGTTCGGCTTGGGCGACGGCGAAGTGGTCAGTGATCTGGGGCTGGTGATTCGGCCCGATGCACGTCTTGATTTGGCAGCGCTTGAAGTGCTGGATCTGCTGGTGGTGTGCGGCGGTTATCGCACCGAACTGCGCGCGAGTGATGAGTTTATCGGCTTGCTCAAAGTGGCGGCGGAGCGGGGCGTCAGTCTCGCCGGGTTGTGGAATGGTTCGTGGTTTCTCGGCCGCGCCGGATTGCTCGACGGCTATCGTTGCGCGATTCATCCGGAGCATCGTCCGGCACTGACCGAAATCGCCAAAGCCACCCACGTCAGCAGCGAGCCGTATGTGATTGATCGCGACCGACTCACGGCGTCGAGTCCGTCCGGCGCATTCCACATGGCGCTGGACTGGATCAAAAGCCTGCACGGCAAAGCGCTTGTCGAAGGCATCGAAGACATTCTGGCGTTTGAGGAATCGCGTTACCGGCGGATCAAGCCTGACGAGAACATCTGCGTCAGTGCGCCGCTGCGTGAAGTGGTGAAGCTGATGGACGCCAATCTGGAAGAGCCGCTGGAGCTGGAACAACTGGCGGTGTACGCCGGGCGCTCGCGTCGGCAACTGGAGCGATTGTTCAAGGAACAACTGGGCACCACACCGCAGCGCTATTACCTGGAACTGCGGATTACCGAAGCGCGGCGTTTGCTGCAACACACTGAGCTGTCGCAGGTTGAAGTGTTGGTGGCTTGCGGATTTGTCTCGCCGAGCCATTTCAGCAAGTGCTACAGCGCGTTCTTTGGTTACCGGCCTTCAAAGGAAAAGCGTCTGGTGAAATAGGCGCGTTTTGGAAGTCTCTGTTTTAAAACAAAAAATATTTCACTTCGTGCTTCCCAAACCTCACAAACCTTGGTAAATTGCGCCCCGTTCTCACAGCGAACCTAACGAAGTAGCTGGAAAGAGCAGTAGGGGCGTCGCCAAGCGGTAAGGCAGCAGGTTTTGATCCTGCCATGCGTTGGTTCGAATCCAGCCGCCCCTGCCATATTCGAAAAAAACGCCAACTTCGCAAGAAGTTGGCGTTTTTTTATGCCTGCGATTTGGCCAGGCTTGGTGATACGGGCGTGCGCGGCGCCGAAGCACCGCGTACGCCGTCCACTCAGTGCGGTGCGCGCGGAATGGTTTTCATCAGGTCTTCGGGGCTGATGTGGCCGACCACGCTGCCCGGTTGCGGCAGGTTGAGGATGTGGCCTTTCATCTTGCCGATGATGTGCATCTCGCACGGCTTGCAATCGAACTTCAGCGTCAGCACTTCATCGCCGTGGATCAACTGCATCGGCGCGACTTTGGTGCGCACGCCGGTCACGCCTTTCGCCTGTTTCGGGCACAGGTTGAAGGAGAAACGCAGGCAGTGCTTGGTGATCATCACCGGCACTTCGCCCGGCTCTTCGTGAGCTTCATACGCCGCGTCGATCAGCTTCACGCCGTGGCGGTGGTAGAAGTCGCGCGCCTTCTGGTTGTAGACGTTGGCAAGAAAGGTCAGGTGCGAATCCGGGTACACCGGCGGCGGAGTGGTTTCGGCTTTACGGCCGCCACGCGGGTGAGCGGCGACACGCGCGGCAGTCAGGTTCTCGATCACTTCACGGCGCAGGGCTTTAAGCTGCGAGTTGGGGATGAAGAAGGCCTGTGGCGCATCCAGCTTGATGTCGGTGGCGTGGTACTGCGTGGTGCCGAGTTGGCCGAGCAGATCGCGTAACTGTTCCAGCGCCTGCTCAGGCTTGTTGGCGACGCCGAACGGGCCGTTGAGGGTCACGCTGGCGCTGATGCCTTCTTCACTGGTGGCGGTGACCTCCAGCTGTTCTTCACGCAGACGTGCGACCCAGCTCAGGGCGACGCGACGTTCGGACGAGGTCTTTTGCAGCGCCTGTTGCCAGTTGTGGTCGAGGTTGCGATTGAGCGGGTGATTCGGACGCAGCTTGAACAGGCCTTCGGGCATTTCGTTCGGCTCGACGCGGTAGCGGTAGCGCTTCTCGCCGTCTTCTTCGAACTCGCCTTTGGCTTCAGCGATGTTGGCGCGGAAACCGACCACTTCGCGTTTCACCAGCACGTTCAAACCGTCGCCGTTGGACAGTGGCTCGTGGGTGATGACCTGCATGTCGCGTTTGCCGACTTTCTCGACGGTGCCCACCGGCAGGCCGGTGAAGGTCGGCGAGTCGAAGGCGCCGATGTCGATCTTGCGATCGGTTACGAAGTAATCGGTGCTGCCACGGTGGAAGGTTTTTTCCGGGTCAGGCAGGAAGAAGTGCGCGGTGCGGCCGCTGGAAGCGCGGGCCAGATCCGGGCGGTCTTCGAGCACGTCGTCGAGGCGCTGGCGGTAGTAGGCGGTGATGTTTTTCACATAGCCCATGTCCTTGTAGCGACCTTCGATCTTGAACGAACGCACGCCGGCCTCGACCAGCGCGCGGATGTTGGCGCTCTGGTTGTTGTCTTTCATCGACAGCAGGTGTTTTTCGTAGGCAATCACGCCACCCTTTTCATCTTTGAGGGTGTACGGCAAACGGCAGGCTTGCGAGCAGTCGCCACGGTTGGCGCTGCGCCCGGTTTGCGCGTGGGAGATGTTGCATTGGCCGGAGAAGGCTACGCACAACGCGCCATGAATGAAGAATTCGATGGCAGCGTCGGTTTCGTCGGCGATTGCGCGGATTTCTTGCAGGTTCAGCTCACGGGCCAATACCAGTTGCGAGAAACCGGCCTGATCGAGGAACTTCGCTCGCTCAAGGGTGCGGATGTCGGTCTGGGTCGAGGCGTGCAGCTCGATCGGCGGAATGTCCAGCTCCATCACGCCCAGATCCTGAACGATCAGCGCGTCGACACCGGCGTCGTACAACTGATGGATCAGCTTGCGCGCCGGTTCCAGTTCGTTGTCGTGCAGGATGGTGTTGATGGTGGTGAAAATGCGCGCGTGGTAACGGCGGGCGAATTCGACCAGCTCGGCGATTTCGCCGACTTCGTTGCAGGCGTTGTGGCGCGCACCGAAGCTCGGGCCGCCGATGTACACGGCATCGGCGCCGTGCAGGATCGCCTCACGGGCGATGGCGACATCGCGGGCAGGGCTGAGCAATTCCAGATGATGCTTGGGCAAGGACATAGTTTTTTTAGTCAGGCTGTCACGGTTAGGCGCGCATTCTACCCCCGAAACGCGCGCCCGGCACGCCCGTGCTGCCCGATGGCACCGGGCCCTTGCAGGAGCTACGGCACGCTGCGATCTTTTGACCTTTTCAGATCAAGATCAAAAGATCGCAGCGTGCCGCAGCTCCTACAGGATCCAGCGGTGGTCACCAAATAGGTGGGCGACACACAAACCTGTGGGAGTGAGCCTGCTCGCGAAAGCGTCGGCACATTCAATAAAGATGTCGCCTGACCTGACGCCTTCGCGAGCAAGCCCGCTCCCACAGGGTTGGGCGGTGGTCGCCGAATAGGTGGGCGAAACAAAAACCTGTGGGAGTGAGCTTGCTCGCGAAAGCGGTGGTGCATTCAATAAAGATTTCGCCTGACCAGACGCCTTCGCGAGCAAGCCCGCTCCCACAGGGTCCAGCGGTGGTCGCCGAATAGGTGGGCGACATAGAAACCTGTGGGAGCGGGCTTGCTCGCGAAGGCGTCAGTTGGTTCGGCGCAAGGCCGGGGTGAAAATCAGGCCTTGGCGGCCATGGCGGTGACTTCTACGCGCATGCCTTCGACGGCCAGGGACGCAACGCCAACCGCAGCACGTACCGGCCATGGCTTGGCGAAGTAGCGTTTGTAAACTTCGTTGAACGCGGCGCGATCGGCCATGTCGGTGAGGTAGATGGTCAGGTGCATCACGCGATCCATCGAGCTGCCCGCACGTTCCAGTGCAACCTTCAGCGCTTGCAGGGTGCATTCGCTTTGCAGAGTGATGTCGCCGAGTTCCAGGCTGCCATCGGCACGGGTCGGAATCTGCGTGGACATCATGATCCCGTTGAACGTGGTCACGTCCGAGGAAATGGAGTCCGCGTCCGGATCGGGAGTGAAGATGATGTCTTGGTTGGCCATGGGTGATCCCTTGTGTGAGCGACTAAGAATCGCGCCAGTTTACAGATTCGTCACCGACATGGCCCGTTTCGGCATTCGGCACCATACTTTCGCGCGGTATTGGCAAACGATCTTCTCTTCTCAGACAGGAGCAGGGCCATGAGCAACAAACCGACGATTGTGCTGGTTCACGGATTCTGGGGCGGCGCCGCGCATTGGGGCAAAGTCATCCTCGAACTGGCGCGCAAGGGTTACACCGATCTTCACGCGGTGGAAATGCCACTGACATCCCTCGCCGACGACGCCGAACGCACGCGCAAAATGATCGCGCAACAAAGCGGCCCGGTGTTGCTGGTCGGCCACTCTTACGGCGGCGCAGTGATCACCGAGGCGGGCAATCAGCCGAACGTCGTCGGCCTGGTGTACATCGCCGCGTTCGCCCCGGATGCCGGCGAAAGCCCCGGCGGTCTGACCCAGCAACACCTGCCGGCCGCCGCGCCGAATCTTGCGCCGGACAGCGACGGTTTCCTCTGGCTCAAAGCCGATAAATTCCACGAAAGTTTTTGCCAGGATCTCAGCGCCGATGAAGCACTGGTCATGGCCGTCGCACAGAAGGCCCCGTTGGCCAGCACCTTCGGCGACACGATCAGCAATCCGGCATGGAAGAACAAGCCGTCGTGGTATCAGATCTCC
Source organism: Pseudomonas sp. 18058 (assembly GCF_902706155.1). Lineage (NCBI taxonomy): Bacteria > Pseudomonadati > Pseudomonadota > Gammaproteobacteria > Pseudomonadales > Pseudomonadaceae > Pseudomonas > Pseudomonas sp. 18058. The sequence continues at coordinate 79,222 of NZ_CACSJY010000007.1, read as the reverse complement.
ACGGAAGATCACATGATCCATCCCGACAATCAGCGGCAGATGTCGGCAAAACTCGGTGCGAAAAAGATCATCACACTGGATGCCAGTCATGCGTCGTTGGCCTCGCGTGCCGCTGAGGTGGCGGCGTTTATCGATGAGGCGGCAACGGCTGCGGTGAAACCTTAGGGATCAGACCGGCTGCGTCGCCGCCTCAGCCGCGAGGGCTGCAAGGACACTCGGTCGAGCGGCGATGCGCTGCATGTAAGCAGCCAGCGTCGGCCAATCTTCAATGCAGCGTAATCACCCGCCGACTCTCGCCAATGCGGATCCGGTCGAGTGCGCGGTTAAGCGCATCCAAAGCGTCAAGCAGGGCTTTGGCCTCAGCTTCGCGACCATCGCCCCAGAGCCGTTCAGCCATTTTGTTCAAGGCCTGAATCGATCGCTCGATCTCTGTAGCGGTGGCGGCTTCTTTGTTTTCTGGCGTTTTCTTCGACATTCATCAACCTGTTCACTGAGTCCAGCCGCTGAATAGAGCGGCGACGACAAACATGTTTCCTCGTCCTGCCGGCCTATCCAACCATTGCGATACAAGCAGGACAAGTTTTTCAATCAGTTGCCAGGAACCTAGGAACCGCTAGGTGGCTGAAAAAGTGGCTAAGTGCTAGCATTCGCGACATCGTTGGATTTTACACTCTCAAGGATTTTCGAATGACTTATCTGCGCCTGCTTTTAGCTTCTGCCCTGATCGCCCTCTGCACTGGCTGTGCCACGTCCGCTCAAATTTCCGGCATGACGGTCGCGGCCGATCAAGATAAGGCAAGCACCTATGACGCACAGCTGAAAAATAACGTACGGGTTTCGGAAGTGAATGGCGGGGATAAAACCAATCCTCTGTGGACTTCGGAAATCGACAGCCCTGACTTTGGCGCTGCGCTCAAGCAATCGCTCGCAAACGCTGATTTGCTGGGCAGCGAATCCGCTGCTTATGCCCTGCGGGCGAATTTGTTGCGCGTTGACCAGCCGCTGTTCGGGCTGAATTTCGAGGTCACCAGCGAGGTGGAATACACGTTGGTGGAAGCCGCGACCAACAAGGTTGTTCTGCGTGAAATCATCCGTACGCCTTTTACCGCGGGTTTCGGTGATTCCGTTATCGGCGTCAAACGTCTGCGCCTGGCGAATGAAGGCTCTGCTCGCGTCAACATCATCGCCATGCTCAAGCGCCTCAGTGATCTGAAAATCGAGGCCAAACAGGTTGCGTTGAAGAACTAGGCCTTTCCTGAAATGGATTCAGGCGTGACCCTCAAATGGGCGGCTCAAGTAGCCGCCCATTTGCTTTATCGCTCTCGCACCAGCAACAACCCTCCAGAAATTCCGAAGAGAAAAGCCGAATCCCGTTGCTGAAAAAGCAATAGTCATTTGCGATTTCGGCGGATTGTTGCCGTCAGGCTCAGAAGTTAGCATCGATCCATCGTTGCAACTCAGGGCCTTTGGCGCGAGTTCGAGACAGTTCGCACCGTCAACCTGTCGCTCCCGCTGATCGTCGCCACATTCGATCTACTTCGGAAACTCCAATGTCCAAACTCTTCAACGAATTCGCGCTGGGCGACACCACGCTGAAAAACCGTATTGTCATGGCGCCGCTGACCCGCTCGCGCGCACCCCATGATGCTGCCGATGAACGCATCGCGTTGTATTACGCACAACGCGCTACCGCCGGGTTGATCGTCAGCGAAGGCACGCCGATTTCCCGTGAGGGGCAGGGCTATCTGTTCAACCCCGGTATCTTCACTGCCGAGCAGATCGCCGGATGGCGCCTCACCACCGACTCGGTGCATGCGGTGGGCGGCAAGATGTTTGCGCAGCTCTGGCATGTCGGTCGCGTCTCGCACCCGTCGATCCAGGAAGGTGGAAAACTGCCAGTGAGCGCCACGTCGAAGCAAGCAGTCGGCGCGACTGCGTTTGGTTACGACGCTGACGGCAAGCCGGCGCTGGTACAGCCACCGGCGCCACGCCAACTGGAAACCGCCGAGGTGGCGCGGATCATCGGTGAGTTCGCCCAGGCTGCGCACAACGCGATCGAGGCGGGTTTTGATGGCGTGGAAATTCACGGTGCCAATGGCTATCTGTTCGAGCAGTTCATGAACCCGCTGGTCAATGATCGAACCGATCAGTATTCGGCGGATCGCCTGGAGAACCGTCTGCGCTTCACCCTGGAAGTGATCGATGCCGTGGTCGCACGCATTGGCGCGGCTCGGGTGGGCATCCGTATTTCGCCATATGGTCAGCTGTTCGACATGCCGTTGTATGAGCAGATCGATGAAACCTACACCGCGTTGGCAGCCGAGATTGGCGCGCGGCAATTGGCCTACGTTCATGTGATGGATCAGTCCGGGTTTCCGGCTCCGGGTACCGAGGGCGGTGGTGGCGGGCCGAAGGAAACATTCCTCGATTTGCTGTCGACCATTCAGTCGAAACTGCCTGACACCGCGTTGATTCTGGCGGGCGGCATGTCGCGCCAGCGTGCGGATGACTTGATTAATGACGGCATCATCGACCTCGCCGCGTTCGGCACCGCTTACATCAGCAACCCTGATCTGGTGGCGCGGCTGCAGAACGACTGGCCGCTGAGCGAGGCCAAGCGCGAAACCTTCTATGGCGGTGGCGCCGAGGGTTATGTCGATTACCCGCCTTATAAAGGCTAAGTAGCCGCTGACACATTGGCAGCCGCTACCGTAATTCGGGGCGGCTGCTTTTTCGTGTCCGGTGCGAACAGGCCTGAAAGGATCTCGCGGCGGGACAAGCAGACGAAGTTCTGCTGTAGTGCCCATCAACTGTTCTTGATGATCGGACTTTTTATGCACCTCAAAGCGCACCGGTACTTTGCCATGGTCGCCGTGACTGGAAGTTTCTCGGCGACGGCTCGGCACTTTCGCGTACCGGCGTCCTCCGTTTCTCGCTTCATCGCGGCGTTGGAGCGAGAGGTCGGTCAGCAACTTCTGTATCGAAACACCCGTGCGGTGAAACTGACGGACGCGGGCGAGCGCTACTACCAGCAAATCCGCGAAGTGCTCGAACTGCTCGATGCCGCTGATGAGGAAATCACCGGCAAGGGTGGCGAGGTTCGTGGACTGGTACGGATTAACGCACCGGTCGCGTTCGGCAGCCTGCACATCGTCAAACTGTTGAACGGTCTGTATGACCTGTATCCCGAATTGACGGTCGAGCTGACCGTCACCGATGCCTTTATCGACCCGGTGCAGGAGGGCGTCGACATCATCTTCCGGGTCGGACACCTGAGCGACTCCGGGTTGATCGGCCGCAAAATCTGCGATCAGCAATACGTCCTTTGCGCCAGTACGCAGTACATCGCGAAGCACGGCAAACCCGCGTCGCCAGAGGATCTGCGGCATCACGCCTGTCTGGTTTACAAGGGCACGGGCGGGGCGCAGCGCTGGTATTTCACAAAGCCTGGCAGCGACAAGGCCGACATCATCGACGTGCAGGGGCCGCTTCGAAGTAACAATGGTCAGGTCTTGGTGGAAGCGGCGCTGGCGGGCAGGGGGATCGTGTTCTTTCCGTCCTGGCTGTTTAGCCGCGAGAGTTTCGTGAGCCAGCAGCTCATTCGGCTGTTACCGGATTGGCAAGGATCGGTGGAGCCAACGCCTAGCCCGATCCATCTGCTGTCCCCGGAGAATCGCATGCGCTCCCAGAAGGTTCGCGTGGTGTGGGAGTACTTCATCAAAGCGATCGGCACTCCGCCTTATTGGGATGATCTGGGGGATTGATGCTTAGGCGCGGGCCGCCAGCGTCCGCACTGGCGTGGGACTCAGCGCGTTTCGCACTGCGGCGCCGGCTCGCCGCTCAATGCATCGACCATGGGCGGGTGCTCTTGCACCGCTTGGCGCAAATCTTCGGTCACGCGCAATTCCGCGCCTGTCGGCGAGAAAGTCGCTGCGGCTGCGAAAGGCGCGGGGTTGGCCGGAACCGGGCGTTTGCCGCGCCGCCAGAAAAAGAACGTGACCATGCACAGATTGACCAGAGCGAAGACCCAGAACAGACCGTTTGCGCCGAACGAGTTCATCACCGGCGAGATCATCATCGGACTGATCGCCGAGCCCAAAGAGTTGATCAGTAGCAAACCCTGAATCATCGGCACCAACGCTTCCGCCGGGGCGCGGTCGGCAGCATGACTGACGGCAACCGGATACAGCGCAAACACGCCGCCGCCGAGTAAAAACAGCATCACCGCGAGCATCGTCGACGACAACGGCAGCCACACGATCACCAGCGACAACACCGTGCACGCCACCGTCAGAAGGGTCAGCACCTGAAGGCGATCCTGACGGTCAGACCAGCGTCCGACCGGGTATTGCAGAAGCATGGCGCCAAGGATCGTCCAGGCCATCATGCTGCCGACTTCCCCCACGTTCAGACCCATGCGTTGCAGGTACAGCGGCAGCAACGTGTAAATCGCCGCGATGCTCACGCCCGAGCCGAAACACCCGACCAGCCCGGTCGGCGTCACGCCCAGCAGTTGCCGTGGCTTGAGCGGCTCGACCTGATCGAGCAGGGGCGACACGCGCGGCAGGATCACGATCGGCAGCACCGACAGCGATGCGAGCATGCCGGCAACCATGAACGGTGCGCTGTCGCTCAAACCCGTGATCTTGCCCAGCGTTGCCTGACCCAGCACACCGGCGCCGTACAAGACGATCATGTACAGCGCGAGCAAGCGTCCGCGAATCTTCGCGTCACCCGCCAGCAGCAGCCAACTCTCGATCACCAGAAACACGCCGACTGTGGCCCAGCCATTGATCAGGCGCAGGGCGAACCAGCCACACGTGTCATAAAACAAACCCTGCATGAGGATGGTCACGGCGATCAGAGAGGCAAAGCTGCCGTAGGCACGGATATGGCCGATGCGCAGAATCAGGCGGTCGTTGAACAAGGCGCCCAAGGTCAGACCGATGAAATAGGCCGATGACACGACACCGATCATCGTCGCCGACGCACCGGCGGCGTCCAGGCGAAGGGTGGTCAGGGAAGACAGAAATCCGTTGCCCAAGGCAATAATGAACAGCCCGAGCAGGGGCGCCAGCGCCATGGCCAGCAAACGCGGAGACATAGAAACCTCAAGGGATCGGGCAGCGGAACGTGCGTCTCTGCGCAGGGCAATGCCAAACCGAAGTGTGTTGTGCAAGCGCCCGCCGAACGGGCAGGGCAGTTCAATCGGCCGCACTTGAGCAAGTGTGGCCAGCCATTCTGGTACGTGATTTTTAACAGCGAAGCTTTCAGCCACCGACTTGGGTGACTGTTTGAGAGCGCGGGATTCTAAGGCTTGTGCAGGATTTGCCAATAGCTGTTTGCTGCGACGTTAGGACGCAGGTGAGTTACGGCAGATCCGCCGCCTGAGCATCGAACGATGGCCACTGCCTACATCCGGTGATGCTCCAGCAAAAAGTCGACGAACAAGCGCACTCGCGCCGGCATTGTCGAGCCACCGACGAACACCGCATGAATCGGTTCCTGATCGCCGGGGTTCCAGGTTTCCAGTAGCGGTATGAGGTCGCCGCGCTGCAGATCCTCGCTGACGCTGAACTCGCCGATGCGCGCAATGCCGGCACCGACTCGGGCGAGTTGTGCCAGTGCTTCGCCACTGCTGCATTCGATGTTGCCACTGACTTTCAAGGAAAACTCGCGGCCGTCGCGCATAAATGGCCAGTTGGGTTCGGCACGGCGAAAGTTGAAGCGCAGGCAGTTGTGACGGAGCAAGTCTTGCGGTTCTTGAGGGGTGCCGTGGCGCTGCAGATAGGCGGGCGATGCGACCACCACTTGGCCGGTTGTGCCGATCCTGCGCGCGGTGAGCGGGCTGTCGGGCAGATGGCCAAAGCGCACCGCCACGTCGGCCTGGCCAGCGAGAATGTCGACCACTTCGTCGCCGAGCGTGAGGTCGACGACGATATTCGGGTACTGCGCGCTGAACGCGGCCACCAACGGCACGATGGCCAGCCGACCATGGCCAAGCGCCGCGCTGACGCGCAATCGGCCCTTGGGTACGCCTTGATCGGCGATGGCGTCTTCAACCTCGTCCATGTCCGCCAGAATACGTCGGGCACCCCGCAAGAATGCCTCGCCCTCGGCGGTAAACGTAATCGCTCGCGTGGTTCGCAACAGCAGGCGCGTGCCCAGACGCTGTTCGGCGCGCGCGATGATCCGGCTGACCGCCGAGGGCGTGAGCCCCAATGCGCGCGCCGCCGCCGAAAGGCTGCCTTCCTGCGCCACCGTGACGAACACGCTCATTTCACCTGACCTGCCATTGACGTCCATTTGTGCCTCTTACGCAAAGGTGATTGCCGAAATCGCTATCTACCGCCTCAAACGCTTGGATCGTAGCATTGGCGGCATAGATAAGGAGCCTTTCCATGCGTATCAATCCACCTCTTGTTGCACTCGCCATTGGTGCCTTTGGCATCGGCGTTACCGAGTTCGCCCCGATGGGCATGCTGCCGGGCATTGCTGCGGATCTCGGCGTGTCAATTCCCGCCGCAGGCCTGCTGGTCAGTGCTTACGCGTTGGGCGTACTGCTCGGCGCGCCGTTGATGATCCTCACCACCGGCAAAATTCCGCGGCGAACGTTGCTGATCGGTCTTATGGCGATTTTTACCTTGGGTAATCTGATGTCAGCGCTGGCGACCGACTATTACAGCCTCATGATCGCCCGGGTGGTGACCTCACTGAATCACGGGGCGTTCTTTGGCGTTGGCTCCGTCGTCGCTGCCAGCGTGGTCGCGCCGGAGAAACGCGCCGGGGCGGTCGCGGCAATGTTCATGGGCCTGACTCTCGCGACCATCGGCGGTGTGCCGCTGGCCGCGTGGTTTGGCGAGTTGTTCGGCTGGCGCACTGCATTTTGGGGGATTACCGGCCTTGGCGTGGTGACGATGGCGGCGTTGTGGTTCGCGCTGCCCAATCTGCGCGCACCGCAAAGCGTGGGCGTACTGGCCGAAATACGCGTGCTGGGCCGAGGCCCGGTGTTGGGCGCGTTGGCCCTGACCGTCGTCGGCTCAAGTGCGATGTTCACTGTCTTTACCTACATTGCACCGATCCTCAGCAGCGAGACCCACGCGTCCTCCGCTTTCATCACCGCCATGCTGGTGCTGTTTGGTGTGGGCCTGACGCTGGGCAACATGTGGGGCGGCAAGGCTGCGGATCGTTCAATCGATCGCACCCTGATCGTTTCGCTGAGCGTGCTGATTGTGATCTTGCTGGCGTTCACTGTCCTGATGCGCTGGCCTTTGCCGGCTGCTGTGGCCATTTTGATCTGGGGTATCGCCAGCTTCGCCCTGGTACCACCGCTGCAGATGCGCGTCATGGAAGCGGCCAAAGACGCGCCCAATCTGGCCTCGGCGGTCAACATCGGTGCCTTCAATTTTGGTAACGCGATTGGTGCGGCGCTGGGCGGCGCGGTGATCAATGCCGGGCTGGGTTATCCGGCGATCTCCCTGGCCGGTGCAGCGATGGCGAGTCTGGGCCTGCTGATGGTGCTGGCGTTTACCTGGCGCTCGAAAGCAAGTGCAGCGGCGCTGACCCAACCCTAACGAGAGGGCAGTCAGGCGCCATCACGAGTGATTCGAACTTTGCGCAAGACGGTGCTTCGTCAGCCCTTTTGAACCTATTTCAAAACAGCCTGCTCAACCGGGAAATGTTCGGGGGTGGATGTGATGAATGTTTTCAGAAATCAGCTGACGACTGAGCAAGAAGCAAGACTGCTTGCCTTGGATGCCTGGCATCGGATGTCGGAAAATCGAGCACTGCGCATGGACTGCCCCGATGCCTGGCACGACGAACTGTTGCGCCAGTCCGACGAGATGGATCGGTTGGGCATGTTAACGCTGACCGAATGGTGCGACCTGCGAAGGGACGCAGACGAAGCCTATCTGCGCGCGGTGGCGGGTGAGGATTATCATGCAGGTCATCAAGCTAGTGTGTATCGAGGTTGACGGTACCCGCCGTACAGCGGGTACCGCTTCCAATGTGCGAGAAGGCCTGCCTACCGGCTTACCACTTGTAACTCACTTTGGCGGTAATCTCACGGCCCGGGTTGTAGAAGTTCGCGGTGCCGGAACCGACCACGTGCTGCTCATCCAGCAGGTTGCTGAGGTTCACCGCAAGGTCGGTGCCCTTGGCGATTTTGTAGTTGAACGCGGCGTCGAACAGCGTGGTGCCATCGCTTTTGCCTGAGTTGGCGGCGTCGAAGTAATACGAGCCGACGTAGCGCGCACCCAAGCCAACGCTGACATCCGTGGCGGGGACGTCGTAATAACTCCAGAGCGAAGCGGAATGCTTGGGTGCCGTGGCGAATTCATTGCCCTTCAGGGAGCTGCCGTCATACAACGAACCGCGCTGTACCTCGGACTCCATATAGGAATAACCACCGATCAGGCTGAGGTTCTGCGTCACCTGCGCCTTGGCCTCCAGGTCGAGACCGCGCGCACGCGATTCGCCCACTGTCTGTTGCTCAATGATGCCGCTCGGCAGCACCACGGCGATGGTGACGTTTTCCTGGGTCAGGTCATAAACAGCTGCGGAGAACAGGGCGTCCATCCCCATCGGCGCATACTTCACGCCTATTTCGTACTGCCTGCCGGTCTGCGGTGTGACGCCAACCTGCGGCGGCGAGACGGACTCCACCATGCTCACATAGGTCGACACCTCATCGTTGACGATGTAGGTCAATGCACCTCGGTAAGAGGTTTCGGAGAAGGTGTCTTTCTCAGTGGATTCCAGACCTTTGCTGGTCAGATCCATCGAGTCGTTGCGCACGCCCCCGGTGACGATGAAACGCTCGTAGAACGACAGGTTCTGCTGCAGGAATACGGCTTTGGTGGTCGCGTCTCGCTTGTTCACGGCATACGGCGCGATTGAGCGTGAAACGCCAGTAAACACGGGGTTTGCAATGTCAATCGAGGTCGTCGGGGCGTAGACCGAGCTTTCCTTGGTGGTCGAATCGAGGTACTCCACGCCGACCAGACTGCTGCTGTCGATGTTCTCGAAACGGGCATCGTATTGCAGCATCAGATTGCCGTTGAACTGGTCGGCTTCGGTGTCCGTTCCAAACTGATAGCGGTCAACGGTAGTACCGACTCGCGCGGCGCTGTCGCTGAGGTAAACGTAGCCAAAATCATCGGTCAACTTGCTGTAACGCAGGTTGCTGCGCAGCACGAAGCCATTGTCGAAGTCATGGGTGATGTTACCGCTGAGGCTGGTGCGCTCGACATCGTGAAAGTTGTAGCTGGGCTCGCCATAGAACTTGCTGCGGTCGTATTCCTTGTCCAGCGGATAGCCGCCACTGTTGGGCGAACTTTCTGTTTTCAGGTAGTCGAGAATCATCGTCGCCGACGTGAAATCCGTCGGTGCCCAGGTGAGGCCACCCATAAACAACTGGTTGTCGTCCTGCGAGTGATCGTACTCGCGGTCGCTGTTCTGGCCTTTGGCAGTAAAGCGGCCAGCCAGGGTCTTCTCGTCGTTCAGCGCATCGCCGACATCGATGCCTGTCTCGACATGGTCAAAGGAGCCGTAGGTCACATAGCCTTGGCCGAACTGCTCGAAGCGCGGCTGTTTGGTCACGAAGTTTACCGAGCCTCCGGGATCGGCCGGGCCGAACAGGGTGGAGTTGGCGCCGCGCAGAATTTCGATGCGCTCATAAGCGAATGGATCTTCGCGCACGCCGCGCATCGAACTCAGGGTCAAGCCGTCACGGTAGGTGGTCGCCTGGAATCCGCGGATCTGGAAATAGTCGTTACGGTCATCCGTACCGTAGAAGTCAGTGATTACGCCCGGCGTGTATTGCAGCGCCTCTTCCGTGGTGCTGACGCTGCGCTGTTCCATTTCCTTGTTGGTGACCACCGATACCGATGCCGGTGTATTGAGAATGCTGGTGGCCACTTTGCCGCCAACCCAGAGTTCCTTGGCGACCACCGAGTTGGCGTCGTCGTCGGCACTGACCCTGACCTTGGCATTAATGATGAGGGGGGCGAGGCGGTAGTCCTCGATACCCGTTGCGTCGAGTTCAAGTGGGCCGGCAGGCGCTGGTTGAGGTGTCAGCAGGTAAGCGGTCGGGCCTTGCTGCTCGATCTGCAATTCGCTTCCCTGCAACAACGTCGACAGTGCGGTCGACGTATCCAGCGTGCCGTTCACGCCTGCCGTTGTGCGATTCGCAACGCTCGAGGCATCGTAGGAAAGACTGATGCCAGCCTCGCGCGCAAAGCGGTCAAGCGCCGGCGCCAATGGGCCGGCAGCGATATTCCACTGCTGAACCTGTTTGCGCTGTTCGGCGCTCGAAGATTGCGCCAGCGACGGCAGGGCGTAGCTGCTGACCATCAAACCCAGAATCACACCGTGTACGGCGTGGCTCAGTGGATGGCGCTGTGTGACCGCGGACGAACTCATTTTCTCGCTCCAAGGAAGGGTATCGACAGATTGGCCTGTAAGTCGGCCTTCCTTACAAGTCGAACGAGAATGAGAAACTACCTCATTATTTTTGCTAAATAAGACAAAAGAAGTTTATTCAACTGGCAGCGGTCAACGTCACCCAATAACGCGTCCGATAATCAACGCGCAAATGCAGCGACTGTGCGACCAATGTCAGTACCTGATCGTTGTCGGCGAGCTGAAAAGTGCCGGAAACCCGAAGGTCGGCAACCTCTTTGGCGCAGCGCAATACGCCGGGGCGGTAGCGCGACAACTCCGCGACAAAATCGCCAAGGCGCATATTGCGTGCGCTGATCACCCCGTCATTCCAGCCCCAGACATCCAGGCCATTGTCCCTGTACTCACGGGCGCCACTTGATGTAAACAGCAGCTGATTGGCGGTCTGGGCACTGCGGCTACTGCTGGCGGCCAGGGTTTGACTGGCGCCAGGAAATACCGTGACGGTGCCTCCCTGAACCGCGAGCAAGGTGCCGTCGTCACGTTCCCGCGCCAGGAAGCGGGGACTTTGCGCGCGTATGATTCCGTCGCGTGTTTGTACCCAAAAGGGACGCGCGTGCGCCGCGTGTTCATCCGCGCCGACATTCACGATGACCTCACCACGCCGCAGAATGAGCAGACGTCGCTGGGCGTCGAAATCACTGTCGACAGCGCTGTCGCTATTGAGCTGGACAAGGCTGCCGTCATCGAGTTGCACGCGGCGCTGCTCGCCGGTGCTGCTGCGTTGCTGCGCAAGCATGGCCGGTACGGGTGTGTAATCCCGGCCGAGCCAGGCGGCGGCGCCAACCGTGGCCAAAAGGCCTAACAGCTTCAGGCTTTCCCGTCGGCGCAGGCCATGGCGGGAACCATCAAGGGTTTGTCGGGCCAATTGCGGCGGCATGCTCGCGAACTCATCTCCAAGCGATTCCACACGCTGCCACGCCAATCGATGCTCCGGACGCTGCTGCAGCCAAAGCTCAAAAGTGCGCTGCGTTTGCTCATCTGCCTTGTTGAAGCGAAGGCGCACCTGCCAGTGGATGGCCTGGTCTACAACGGCCGGATCCAGCGCCTGCGACTCATGCCTCGACATAACGCAACCGATAGCAGTGTTGCAGGGCGGTGGCCAGGTCGCGCTCCACCGTCGCCCGGGAAACGCCGAGTTTTTCGGCTATTTGCGCACAGGTCAAACCGTCGAGCCGGGCAAATAAAAACGCCTGGCGAACTCGCGGTTTGAGCATGTCGAGCATGCGGTCGATTCGCTCGAGCGAATCCAGAATGAGCAGTCGGCTTTCTTCCGAGGGCACCTCGTGTTGAGGCAGCAACGCGACGCTTTCCAGGTAAGCACGTTCGAGTTCGCGACGACGATACTGATCAATCATCAGCCCGCGGGCAATGCTGCTCAGATAAGCACGGGGTTCGCGCAAGGGGCTTGATTGCCGGGATTTGAGCAGACGCACAAAGGTGTCTTGCGCCAGGTCTGCGGCGTTATCGCGACAACCAATGCGTCGGCTCAACCAGCCATGTAACCACGAGTGGTGGGTGCGATAGAGCAGCGCTAGATCTGCAGTGCCTAGTGTGTCGTCGCTGCTCATCGGCATCCCGGAAAGTACATGATTGATAATTACTCGCATTCTACTCAGGCGATAGGCCTCAGGTAAATGCCTGCGTTCAGCGTTTGTTTTCGCTGGAGGCAATCAATCAGGAAGTCTTGGGGAGCGTGTTTTAACGCAACGGTTTTACCGTGCCGTGCGGGTGCATGCCTCACCTGCGGCCATCACGCGGCAGGTGAGGCAATGCGCGCAATTCTCAGACGCCAGAAACGACAAAGCCCTGAATAATCAGGGCTTTGTCGGTACCAAATATGGCGGAGGCGATGGGATTCGAACTCATGGACCTGTTACAGTCGACGGTTTTCAAGACCGTTGCCTTAAACCACTCGGCCACACCTCCGTTGCGTTGCGGGCGCCATAATACCTGAATGAAACACACTGTCAAACTCTCTGCATGGCTTGTTACAGAGCGTCTGTTATGATCTTTGCGACTGAACGTTTCAAACCAACAGGAGTGTCGCCATGCGCGAACAGGATTACGCAGTTAATAACGGCGTGCAGGCTGAGCAGCTAGAGGTTAGCCGCGTCCTGCGCAACACTTACGGCCTACTGGCTCTGACCCTCGCATTCAGCGGCGTGATGGCTTTCGTTGCGCAGCAGATGCGCGTTGGCTACCCGAACATTTTCGTGGTGCTGATCGGCTTCTACGGGCTGTTCTTCCTCACTAACAAACTCCGCGACTCCGCGTGGGGCCTGGTGTCGGCGTTTGCCTTGACCGGTTTCATGGGTTTCCTGCTCGGCCCGATCCTCAACCGTTACCTGGGCATGCAGGGCGGCGCTGAAGTGGTCAGCTCGGCATTTGCCATGACTGCACTGGTCTTCGGTGGTCTGTCGGCTTACGTGCTGATCACCCGTAAAGACATGAGCTTCCTCGGTGGCTTCATCACCGCTGGTTTCTTCGTCCTGCTGGGCGCAACGCTGGCTAGCTTCTTCTTCCAGATCAGCGGCCTGCAACTGGCGATCAGCGCAGGTTTCGTGCTGTTCTCGTCGGTCTGCATTCTGTTCCAGACCAGCGCCATCATCCATGGCGGCGAGCGTAACTACATCATGGCGACCATCAGCCTGTATGTATCGATCTACAACCTGTTCATCAGCTTGTTGCAGATCTTCGGCATCATGAGCCGCGACGACTGATCGCTGTCGATAGAAAACGAAAAACCCGCCTCGGCGGGTTTTTTGTTGTCTGCAGGAAAGCTTACGGTATCAATTGATAATGATGCTGCCGTCTGTGTGCTGTTTATAGATGGTGTAAGGCAGCAACAGCGTATCGAGGACGCCGGACGCCGCTGCATCGATCAGCACGCCGGGGTTGGCATTGTTGTAGTCGAAGGTGTCGACACCGTCCTTCACTTCCGCGTGCATCAGGCAGAAGTCGTAGGTCACGCCGCTGTAGATTCGGGGCACCGCACCGCAGTAGGTTTTTTCGTCCGTGAGGCTCTTGGCCGCGGCTTGATCGCTGCGCACGACCGTTTGCACCGTCCCGCAACCACTGAGCATCACCGCTGCAATCAACATGACCTGAGTTTTCATTACCGCCAATCCTTCGCCGGAAAAAACTCAATCTACGCCGAACCTGTTGGAAAAGCACTCACGCCATCGGTGGCAGACGGCGCTTGACCGGGGTCTTCTTGACGATCGCGGTGTTGGTTTCCGCCAGCGTATTGAGGCGGTCGAGGAGGGTGTCCAGTTGTTCCATCGAGCGCACGTGCAGGCGGGCGATAAAGCAGTCTTCGCCCGTCACCTTGTCGCATTCGGTGAATTCGGGGATCGACATGATTTGCCGCTCGACTTCCTGCAACTGCCCCGGCAACGGCCGCACGCGGACGATGGCTTGCAGTTGATAGCCGAAGCATTTCGGATCGATCTCGACGGTGTAGCCCTTGAGTACGCCGCGTTCTTCCAGACGCTTCAAGCGCTCGGCCACGCTGGGTGACGACAATCCGCTGAACTGCGCCAATGCCTTGAGCGAGCGGCGCGAGTCTTCCATCAATGCGCTAATCAGAATCTGGTCGATATCGTCAGTCATGTAGCTCCTCCCGGATTAGGCGATTTCAGAAAATCACCTGCGATAAAAAAGGCAGATTCGCAGTTTAGCCTGTCTTTTGCTCTGGAGAGAGCCGCTGTCCGCTTGGCATACTTTTGTCACAAAGACAGGAGATAAACGATGGACACAACAACCCGCCGCGGCTCATTTGAAATGACCGCCGCCATGCTGATATCAGGAACCATCGGCTGGTTCGTGTTGGTCTCCGGGCAACCGGTGCTGGACGTGGTGTTCTGGCGCTGCGTGTTCGGCGCTGGCACCTTGTTGCTGATTTGCGCTGCGTTCGGCTTTCTGCGCCCGGGCATCCTCACTCGCACCACATTCTTGCTGGCGGTGCTCAGCGGTGTGGCGATTGTTGGCAACTGGCTGCTGTTGTTCGCCTCGTATTCGAAAGCCTCAATTGCCATCGGCACGGCGGTGTACAACGTGCAGCCGTTCATGCTGGTGGGTTTGGCGGCGCTGTTTCTCGGTGAAAAAATCACCCTGCAGAAGCTGTTCTGGCTGGCGATTTCATTTATGGGGATGCTGGCGATTGTCAGCGCCCACGGTACGCAGGGCGAGAGCGGAAACGATTACCTGATGGGTATTGCCCTGGCGCTGGGCGCGGCGTTTCTCTATGCGATAGCCGCGCTGATCATCAAGCGTTTGACCGGCACACCGCCGCACTTGATCGCGCTGATCCAGGTCTGCACCGGCGTACTGTTGCTCGCACCATTCGCGCATTTCTCCGCGCTGCCGCAAGCGCCGAGTGCGTGGGCCAGCCTGATCACGCTGGGCATCGTCCACACCGGCCTGATGTACGTGTTGCTCTACGGCGCGATCCAGAAACTGCCGACCGCACTGACCGGTGCGCTGTCGTTCATCTATCCGATTGCGGCGATTTTCGTCGATTGGTTCGCCTTCGGTCATCGACTGCAACCGCTGCAATGGCTGGGCGTGGCGGCGATTCTGCTGGCGGCAGCGGGCATGCAGCAGGGCTGGGGTTTCAAGCCCAGAGCCGGTGTCGCTGCACGCCCTTAGATGGCTTTGATCAAATCTTTGAACGCGCCTTTCAACAGCTGATTGCCGGCATCGACCAGATGATTGTCATCAAAGTACAGCGGCTCGCCATTCAGCGAACCCATGCAATTGCCGTCGGGGCATAGCGATGGCGTTGGGTCGATCACCGTCGCGTTGCACTGTTTGGCAGCGGCTTCGATGGTGAAATTGGCGATCCTGTTGCGTTTTTGATAGTCGACCAAAGGTACTGAGATATCGGCGGTCTGCTGGAAAATCCGCTGATTGAGGTTCAGTCCTTTATATACGCTGAAGGGCATTTCCGGGATCGGCCGGACGATATACACCGGATGGTTTTGCGCGATCTCACACACAGTTTTGCTGTACTCGGCCACGTATTCGTCGATGAAGGCCGATTCACCTTTGGGGCTGTCAGGGAAGTGAATGCGATAGCTGTTGCCCCGGCCGGGATCGGAGTACAGCGCGGCCCGACTGAACAGCACCACCGGAACGCCCTTGTATGAATCCTTCAAGATCTGCAGCTTTTCATGGTTGAAGGCTTGGCACTTGGCTTGCAGATCCTTGTCGTGCATTTCGAAGTTCTGCAGTTGAGGACAGCCACCGCGTGACCACGATAGCGCGGCGTGCGGATTGTTTATCTGCACCGCAGCGGCGGTCGATTCGGCATGGCTGTCGCCGAACAGAATCACCGAAACATCCCCGGTGCCCAGTTTGCAGTCCGCCGCGTCGTAGGCGTTGGCGTAGCACGCTTTTGGGTAGAGTTTGCTGGCGTATTGCGGTTGTCCGAGGTCGACGAATGCAAACCGCGCAGCGGGATACTTCTTCACTAGCGACGAGGTCACCGACGCCACGACAATGACCGCCACCGTCAGCGCGGCGAACTTGAACAGCGTGCGCGGCGGCGTGGTGATCTTGCGGGTTTTCGATTCCACGTATCGGAAGGACAGCGCACCGAGCACGAACGACAGAACAATGCCGCCCAGCACATGCGGCCAACTGCTGAGCAAACCGCACAGATACAGCAGCACCACCAGCGGCCAGTGCCAGAGGTAAACGGAGTAGGAAATGCTTCCGGTAAATTGCAGCGCCTTGTTGCGGCTGAACAGCGAATGCGTGTTGCCGTAAATCACCAGCATCGTCCCCAGCACCGGCAGCAGCGCCAGATAACCTGGCCAGAGATCGTTTTCGGAAAAGCCCAGAACGCTGATCAAAATCGCGATCAAGCCAAGCGCTTCGCTGAGCAAGCCATTACGCTGGCTGAGCCGCAGCGGAAACAGAAAGACCAGTCCGCCGGCAATCATTTCCCACGCGCGGGTGGGCAGCATATAGAAGGCAAAGGTTGGATTTTTTTCTGTCACAACCACGGATGCGGCGAGCGAAACCACGGCCAGTGCGAGCAGCGCATAGCGGGTCTTTTGCGAACCGAAGAATTTGTACAGCCCCATCACCAGCACGGGGTAGAGCATGTAGAACTGCCATTCGACTGAGAGCGACCACGTGTGCAGCAGCCAGTTCTCGTGCAGCGGTGCGTCGAAGTAATTGCCGTCCTTGGCGAACAGGAAATTCGAGCTGAACAGGAGGCTGCTTTTGATCGTGCGGATAGATTCGCGGAAGTCATCTAGCGGCAAATACACGTAACCGAAAATCAACAGCGCCACGCACAGTGTCGCCAGCGCCGGAATGATCCGCCGGGCCCTTGAGGCGTAGAAGCCGAGCAGGGAAAACTTTTGTTGTTGCAGACCGCTGAAGATGATCCCGGTCATGAGGAAACCGGAGATCACGAAAAACACGTCGACCCCGGCAAAGCCGCCATCGAAACCGAGGACGTTGAAGTGAAAGAGCACCACCGACAAAACGGCGAGTGCCCTCAAAGCATTGATGTTTTCCCTGAACTGCATGTGCGCATCCATTCACGTACTTTGCGATGGCGCATTGTAGTGATCATGTCTGCGTTGTTACATGGGAAAATTCGCCGCGCGTCAGATGTTCCAGCGCGGCGCGGTTTTCGCTAGCCGCTGACGCATGTCGCCGATATTCGCGGCGAGCTGTCGGGTCAATAAGCGATAACCGTCCAGCGCGCTGTAAACCGGTGCGTCCAGGCCGGCGTCCGGCAACTCCACAGGTCGATCGAGACGTTGGCTTGCGCCGGTTTTCAACGCCCGCGCCATGCCGATCAATTGCACCCGAATCTGCCGGTGTTCAGCCTTCAGCGCTGATTGCAGATGCGCCATGGCCTCGGGGTCGTTAGCGTCCGGGCGGGTGTTGCCGAGGATTTCCAGGGTGCTGATGCACATGCGCAGGTTGCGCTGGATCGCATCCAGTTCGGTCATGGAAATCTTCACTTCCTTGGACACCGACGGCATCAGCGAGCGCAGTTGCACCATCACCGTGCCCAAACGGCCCATCAGTTTCAGATGCTCATCGGCGCTGACCGGTTGGCCGCTGATGATCCGTCCATACACAGTGGCGCAATCGCGCAGCGCATCGGCGAGGTTGTAGCGCCACGAGTACACGGCGTACAGCGGCAGCGCGAAGGAAAAGGCCAGGGCGAGGGCGATACCGATCAGAATATCGACGCCCCGCCACAAGCCGTCGGTGATCGGGTTGTCACCATGCCCGGCGACGATAAACACAGTGATCGCCGAGAGCAGAGCGGTGTAACCCCCCTTGCCGATGGCGTGATAGGAGAAGAATCCGCAGACCACCGCCATCGCAAAGTACGTCAGCCACGGCATGCCGAGCCACGCCTGTTGCGCCACGAGAACCAAGCCTACGGCGGCGCCGATCAACGTGCCGGTGGCGCGTTCGGCGGCTTTTTTGCCGATGTTGCCGTGGTGCTGCAAGCCGCCAATTACCACCAGCATGGTCACCGAAGCCCACTCGCCGTGGGGCAGATTGATGCCGGTGGTCAGCAGAATCGTCGCCAGCAAACCGAGGGCCACCCGCACGGCGTGGATCAGTCGGGCGTGGCGGTAGCGCCGGTACGGATCGAGCAACGGTCGCAGGATTCGGCGCAATAGCGGTGGCAGTCGATGGGTGCTGTGAGTACTCAGTGCGAACCTCTCGTCAGTGTTTTTCAGATCAATGGAAAGGGAAAATGTAATTCATCCAGGCCGCCATGCGCAGGAGAATTTTGCGCATCGCGCCGATGTGATGAAAGTGCTGACTGTACAGCGCCGCCTGACCGTAAGCGCCGCCGGGCATCTGTTTGGCGTACTGGGCGTAGTCCGGATCGGTGATCTCAATGATCACCGGCACTCGCCCGGCCGGCGGTGAACCGGTGTAGCCGATCAACGTGCCGGACGGTTGAATCTGTCCTTCGGCAATCACGCCGATGACGCTTTTCACCCGACCTTCGAAGACCTTGCCGGGAATGCCGTCGAAGGCGACTTCTGCCTCGTCGCCGACGGTCAGACGCAGCAGGCTGTTCTGACGCATCCACGCAGCAAAATACTGGCCTTCTTCGGGGATAAATACCATGGACGGGCGCAGCGGCAACTTGCTCGCCATCATCCCCGGACGCAACGAAACGTGGGTGACGAAACCTTTGCTCGGCGCGCGAACGGTGGTGTTGTCCAGCTCGAACTGGGCGTTGTCGAGTTGCGCCTGCAGGTCATCGGTGCGTGAGATGGCGGCATCCAGTTCGCGCTGAGTGCCGAAGTTACGGCGGATCAATTCGGTGATGCGATAACGATCGCCCTTGGCCGCGACCAGTTGCGCCTTCAGCGATTTGACCCGGTTTTCAAACGGCGTCGGATCGATGCGAAACAGCACATCGCCTTTTTCCAGCGGCTCGTTGCCGTGCACCGGTACTTCGATCACCTGGCCGCTGACGATGGGAATCACTGGCACAGAGACGAAGTAGGAACGCGCCACCTCGGAGTAGGGGTGGTTGTAGTTCATGGTGAAAATCAGCGCACCGATGATCAGGATTCCGCCCAGAACGGCGGTGGGCACCGTCCATTTATTCAGCGGGATGCGGAAGATCTTGAACAGCGCGACACAGAATGCGGCGTACGTGAGGATGAGCAGCAGGTCCATGCTCAGT
Organism: Pseudomonas sp. 18058; assembly: GCF_902706155.1. Classification (NCBI taxonomy): domain Bacteria; kingdom Pseudomonadati; phylum Pseudomonadota; class Gammaproteobacteria; order Pseudomonadales; family Pseudomonadaceae; genus Pseudomonas; species Pseudomonas sp. 18058. The sequence goes on along the minus strand of NZ_CACSJY010000007.1, from coordinate 60,060 downwards.
TCCCCTCTTTATCAGAGCGCGGTGACTGCGCCTCAAGTCGCTCAATGCGACCTTGCAGCTCTATGACTTGCTGTTCCAGCCGCAGCACATGGTTCTGCACCGGTTTGCCGTCGCCGAAACCCCAACCGCGATCCTCGCGATACGCCATCGCCCAGATCCACAGAAACGGCCACAGCGCATGCAGGGTGAACAGGCTGACCCAGCCCGTGGCATGGATCGCATCCTGATGCGGGTGATTACGGTGAACGGCAATTTCGTACGGAATGTCATGCAGCACGATGATCCCGTAGAACAGCACGAGACCGACAAACACCAACAGACCCAACGCGACGTAATCAAGCATGTCCAGCTCCCGGCATCCAGCGCAGCGCTGGAATCAGTGTAGACACTGAAATGCCGGGGGCTTTGTGGATTTAGACGAGAAGCTGATGACTTCCCAATCCGCTTAGAAGATGTAGTCCGTGGTCAGGAAGCTCGAATCGCGCCCACGAATGATTTCGCTGATCAGATCCTTGTTGCTGTCCTGGAACTTGGTCGCCACCAGCGTGCGGATCGAAAACACCCGCAAGGCGTCGTGCACCGACAACGTCCCTTCAGCGGAGTTTTTGCGCCCGTTGAACGGATAAGTGTCCGGGCCACGCTGGCATTGCGCGTTGAGGTTGATCCGCCCGACCTGATTGGCAAAGGTGTCGACCAGTCGGCCGACCGCCACCGGGTTGGTGCCGAAGATGCTCAACTGCTGGCCGAAATCCGACTCCAGCACGTAATCGATCACCGTATCGAGGTGACGGTACGGCACGATCGGCACCACCGGGCCGAACTGCTCTTCCTGATAAACGCGCATCTGCGGGTTCACCGGGTACAGCACCGCCGGGTAAAAGAACGACTCGCGGGATTCGCCGCCATTGGGGTTGACCACTTGCGCGCCTTTGCTCTGCGCGTCGGCCACCAGAGCGTGCAGATAATCGACCTTGCCTGCCTCCGGCAACGGCGTCAGCGACACACCGCTGTCCCACGGCATGCCCGGTTTCAGCGTGGCCAGTTTGGCGTTGAATTTTTCGATAAAGCTGTCGACCACGTCTTCATGGACGAAGAGGATTTTCAGTGCGGTGCAGCGCTGGCCGTTGAACGACAGCGAACCGGTGACGGCTTCGCTGACGGCATTGTCCAGATCGACCTCCGGCAAGACGATGCCCGGGTTCTTCGCGTCCAGACCCAGGGCGGCGCGCAAGCGGTGTGGTTTTGGGTGGAGTTTTTTCAGGTCGCTGGCGGCTTTGTTGGTGCCGATGAAGGCGAAAATATCGATCTTGCCGCTGGCCATCAGCGCGCTGACAGTTTCGCGGCCACTGCCGTAGATCACGTTGATCACGCCGGTCGGGAAGCTGTCGCGGAAGGCTTCAAGCAGAGGGCGGATCAGCAGGACGCCGAGCTTGGCCGGTTTGAACACCACGGTGTTGCCCATGATCAGCGCCGGGATCAGCGTGGTGAAAGTCTCGTTCAGCGGATAGTTGTAAGGGCCCATGCACAGCGCGACGCCGAGTGGTACGCGGCGGATCTGGCCGAGGGTGTCCTGTTCCAGCTCGAAACGGCTGGAGCGGCGGTCGAGTTCCTTGAGCGCGTTGATGGTGTCGACGATGTAATCGCAAGTACGGTCGAACTCTTTTTCCGAATCCTTGAGGTTCTTGCCGATTTCCCACATCAGCAGTTTCACCACGGCGTCGCGCTGTTGGCGCATGCGCCCGAGGAAGGCTTCGACATGCTGAATGCGTTCGGCCACGCGCATGGTCGGCCACAGGCCCTGGCCACGATCGTAGGCACGCACGGCGGCGTCGAGGGCGGTGAGGGCGGTTTCGGCATCGAGCAACGGCGTGCTGCCGAGGATGACTTGTTCGTCGCCATTGTCACCGTGCAGATACACCGGGCTGCGCACCGTGGCGAGCGGGCCGTCCCAGCGGCGCAACTGGCCGTCGACCAGATATTCGCGTTGCTCAATCTGGCCGTCGAGGCGATATTTTTCCGGGATGTCGCTGACAGAAGGGAACAGATTGCCAAGGATGTTTGCTGTGCTCATGTCGCTACCCCGCGTACCAATTTGAAAGTCTGTAACGGTTATACGCCTGAATGCCCTGAATTTTAAACCCGCAAATGTCACCCGAATGTCACCCAAACCCCCAGAACAGAAGGGGTGACCACACAGCCCCCCTGTAGGAGCTGCCGAAGGCTGCGATCTTTTGATCTATCAGACCTATGCGATCCAGTGTGGGAGCGGGCTTGCTCGCGAAGGCGTGGTGTCAGGCGACATCATTGTTGAATGATCGACCGCTTTCGGGAGCAAGCCCCCTCTCACGATGGATTTGTGGTGTTTTGAGAGTTTTCTACTGGCCCCGTTTGCCCCCCTCACTGTCCCGCAATGCCCTCAACCCGCTGGCGCGCCTGCCTTAAGGTGTGATCACAACAATAAGCGATGCCACCCTTGAGGATCGTCATGCGGGCAATTCCCATCACATTACTGCTGACTTTATCCGTGGCGCTGTCTGGCTGCGGCGAAGACCCCAAACCTCCGGCCACCACCGCCAGCAACGCCATGCCCAAAGACCCGGCACTGGCGCAGATCTACGCCAACAGTTGCCAGCTCTGCCACGCCAATCCCGCCGCCAACGCGCCACTCACCGGCGACCGCAAAGCCTGGGAACCGCGCATCCAGCAAGGCGCAGACACGCTGCTCGACCACGCCATCAACGGCTACAACGGTATGCCGCCGATGGGGCAGTGCGTCGAGTGCAGCGAAGAACAATTTCTGCAATTGATCGGCTTTATGGCCGACCAGTCGCTCCCACAATAAGGTGCCCGGCATGACGATGGATCTGACACGGCGCCAGTTATTGCAACGGGCAAGCATCATCGGCGCGTTCAGCGCGTTGGCGAGCAATCCGGCTCTGGGCCAATTGATGCGCGCGCCACGGCTGATTCCGTGGCGCAACTGGTCGGGCGGGCAGAGTTGCCTGCCGGCGGCGCGCCTTGCGCCGAAGAATCTCGACGAACTGACAAGTGTGATCAAACAGGCCCAAGGCAAGATCCGCCCGGTCGGTTCGGCGCATTCCTTCAGCGCTCTGGTGCCCACTGACGGTACGCTGTTGTCGCTGAGCTACTTCAATGGCCTGCTTGATCACGACGCGAAAACCCTGCAAGCCGAATTCGCCGCCGGTACGCCGATGTCGCGCATGGGCGTACCGTTAAAAGACATCGGCCAGGCCCTGCAAAACATGGCCGACATCGACTACCAGACCCTCGCCGGCGCGATCTCCACCTCGACCCACGGCACCGGCAAAAACTTCCAGTCCTACTCGGCCCACGTCTGCGGCATGCAGTTGGTGACGGCCAGCGGCGAGGTGCTCGACTGCGACAGTCAGCACAATTCTGAGGTATTCAATGCTGCGCGGGTCTCCCTCGGCGCCCTCGGCGTGGCGACCAAAATTCGTCTGCAAAACCGTCCGGCTTATCGTCTGCGCGAACGCCAATGGATCGCCAAGACTGAAGAGCTGCTGGAAGACATCGACAAGAACACCAGCGAAAACCAGCACTGGGAAATGCTCGTCGTCACCCACTCTGACTACGCCTTGTCCATCGCCCTCAACGAAACCGACGAGCCGGCCACGCCGCCCATCCCGCCGGAAGAAGAGGGCGGCAACGAGTTCGTCACTCTGATCGAAAAGATCGACAAATATGGCAGCGACTTCCCCGACCTGCGCCGCACCATGCTCAATAGCCTGCGCCATCTGGCGAGTTTCGATGATCGCATCGGCGACTCGTTCGACATCTACGCCAACGTGCGCACCGTGCGCTTCAACGAGATGGAATATTCGGTGCCCGCCGAACACGGCCCGGCCTGTCTGCGCGAGATTCTCAAGCTGATTCAGGACAAGGATCTGCGCACCTGGTTTCCCATCGAGTACCGCTACATCAAAGCCGACGACATTCCGCTGAGCATGTTCGAGGGCCGCGACAGCTGTTCGATCTCGGTGCACCAGCATTACCAGATGGATCATCACAACTTTTTTGCGGCGGTCGAGCCGATTTTCTGGAAGTACAACGGCCGCCCGCACTGGGGCAAATTGCACACGCTCAACGCGAAAAACCTGCAACCGCTGTACCCGCGCTGGCGCGAGTTTGTCGACGTGCGCCAGGCGCTGGATCCGAGTGGACGATTCTTGAACGCGCATCTGTCATCTATTTTGGGGGTGAGCTGATGGCGGTTAATCGACGTAACTTCCTGCTCGGTACATTGGGCGTCGGCGCCTTGTTGGTCGGCGTTGGCGCGTGGTTGCGGCCGGGCGATCGTGGCGGGCCGTACAGCGATTATTTTCGTGCGCTCAATCGCGAGTTGAAAGATAAAGGCCCGATGCGGCCGGTGCTGCTGATCGATCTGGATCGACTCGATCACAACATCGACGTGGTCATGCAGTCGGTGAAGCGCGGCGGCAAGCAGTTGCGCCTGGTCGAGAAATCACTGCCGTCGCCGGGGCTGCTGAGTTACATCGCGCAACGCGCGGGGACACAGCGTTTGATGTCGTTTCATCAGCCGTTTCTCAATCACGATGCGGTGACCTTTCCGCAGTCGGATATTTTGCTCGGCAAGCCATTGCCGGTACGTTCAGCCGAGTTGTTTTACCAAACCCACAAAGGCCCGTTTGATCCGTCGAAGCAGTTGCAATGGCTGCTCGACGGCCCTGAACGATTGCAGCAATACCTGCAACTCGCACAGGGCTTGGGCACGCGGATGCGCATCAACATCGAGCTGGATGTTGGCCTGCATCGTGGCGGGGTCAGTGATGTGAATGTGCTGGGGCAGATGCTCAAGCTGATCAGCGCCAACCCGCAGCATCTGCAGTTTGCCGGGTTTATGGGCTACGACCCGTTCGTGGGCATGGGCGTGCCGGGGATACTCGGTTCGCCCGAGGAATTGTTCGCCAAGGTCATGGTGATTTATCAGCGCTGCGTTGATTTCACTCGACAGCAGTTTCCCGGTTTGTGGCACGACGGACTGTGCCTGAACACCGCCGGCAGCCCGAGTTATCGCATGCATGAACATGAGAAGCTGAGCACGGAAGTGTCGGTGGGCACGGCGATGCTCAAGCCGACGCATTACGATTTGCCGTCGCTGACCGAGCATGTACCTGCGACCTATATCGCCACGCCGGTGTTGAAAAGCACCGGCGCGGTGAACATCCCGGCGCTGGACGACAAGTCGCGGCTGTTTTCTTGGTGGGACGCGAATCAGCGCGAGACCTTTTTCATCTACGGCGGCAACTGGATGGCCGAATTCGAATCGCCGCAGGGTTTGCAGAGCAACACGGTATACGGGCGCAGCTCGAATCAGGAAATGGTCAACGGCTCCAGCGCTGTCGGCCTGAATATCGAAGATCAAGTCTTCCTGCGCCCGACCCAGACTGAAGCCGTGCTGCTGCAATTTGGCGACCTGCTGGCGGTGCGCGGCGGCAAAATTATCGACACCTGGCCGGTCTATTCCTGAAGCAAAAGATCGCAGCCTTCGGCAGCTCCTACATTGGGCGGTATTCCCCTGTAGGAGCTGCCGAAGGCTGCGATCTTTTGATTTTGATTCTCCATGCCAACCCGGCAGAACGGTCTACGCTTGAAAACGCCATGACCGAATCAGCCCAAGCATGGCGTCTCAATCTGAAGAACAAGGAAGATCCAATGACTCAATTGATCACCCAGGTGTCCCCGCAATCCTTGACCGACGTGCTGCAAGCCGCCGGTTATCGCGTCAACCAGACCGAACAGAACGGCATCGTCCAGCTACTCAGCGCCAGCCAGGGCATTGGCTACGCCGTGCGTTTCGGCAATCCGGCGGCGGAGCAGGGCAGCTACGTCGATTTCACCTTCAGTTGCGCATTGCGCGTGCAAGGTGAGCTGCCCGCCGGCGTCGCGGAACGCTGGAACGCCACTCGGCGTTTTGCGCGGTTGTCGTTGCAGGGCGAATTTCTGGTGATGGAAATGGACGTGGTGGTCGGCGCCGGGGTCAGCAACGATCACCTGCGCGGCAACCTCGAATTGTGGGATCGCCTGTTGCAGGAGTTCATCGTCTATCTGCGTGATTTCAGCCAGACCGCGCAAGCCTCGACCACAACCGCAACAGCGGCCGTCGCCGAAGAAGAAGTCGCCCTGACCTGACACACATCCCCTGTGGGAGCGGGCTTGCTCGCGAAAGCGGTGGATCAGGCGCTACAGGTTTTGAATGTGCCGACGCCTTCGCGAGCAAGCCCGCTCCCACATTTTGAATCTCGCTAAACAGACAGATGCTGGTTTAGAGTGGACGGCCACATAGAGATCACGGACGGATCTGCCATGCCTGACGACATCCATATCGAACGCTTCAGCGAAGCCCACATTGAGGGCATCACTGCGCTCTACAACGACCCGGCCGTGGCGCGGCAGGTGTTGCAGATGCCGTTTCAATCCACCGAAGTCTGGCGGCAGCGGTTGCAGGCGGAAAACGATCGGGCGGTGAAGCTGGTGGCGCTGCATGAAGGCGTGGTGATCGGCAATCTCGGGCTTGAAGCGTTTTCGCGGATTCGCCGGGCGCATGCCGGCAGTTTTGGCATGGCCGTCGCAGTAGCGTGGCAGGGCAAAGGTGTTGGGTCGAAACTGTTGACGGCGGCGCTGGACGTCGCCGACAACTGGATGAACCTGCACCGCGTCGAGCTTTCGGTGTATGCCGATAACGAAGCGGCGATCAGCCTCTACCGCAAGTTCGGGTTCGAGGATGAAGGGCTGTTCCGCGATTACGCGGTGCGTGACGGGCAATGGGTCGACACCCTGAGCATGGCCCGTCTGCGACGCAGCACTAAAATCTGACTCAGTCGCCCAGTGCGAACGCCACCGCCGACTGTGCATGCAGTTCGGTGGTGTCGAGCAGGGGCAGGGCGCTGTGTTCGGGTTTGATCAACATGCCGATTTCGGTGCAGCCGAGGATGATTGCCTGAGCGCCGCGTGCGGTCAGGGATTCAATGACTTTTTGGTAGGTCTGCCGCGAGGCTTCGCTGATCACGCCGACACACAGTTCGTCGTAGATGATCCGGTGCACGTCCTTGCGTTCGGCTTCGTCCGGCACCAGAACCTTCAAACCCTGAGCGATCAGGCGCTGCTTGAGGAAATCCTGTTCCATGGTGAACGCTGTGCCGAGCAGGCCAACGGTGCGTGCGTCGATTGCGATCGCAGCCTGGGCTGCCGGTTCGGCGATGTGCAAAAACGGAATGGTGATCGCTGCCTGAATCTGCTCGGCGACCTTGTGCATGGTGTTGGTACACAGCACCACGCATTGCGCGCCGCCCGCTTCGAGCCTGCGTGCAGCGTCCACCAGAATCGCCGCCGCATCGTCCCAGCGCCCGGCGTGCTGGGCTTGTTCGACCGGGCCGAAGTCGACGCTGTACATCAGTATTTGCGCCGAACGCAGTGGCCCGAGCCGGTCGCGAACCTGTTGGTTGATGAGTCGATAATATTCGGCGCTGGACTCCCAGCTCATACCGCCGATCAGGCCGATGGTGCGCATTGAAATTCCTCGATCAATGATCTGTGTTTTCCCCGAGTGTCCTTTTCTTCAAGGCCTGATGCCAGCAGCAATTGACTGTACCGCTGATCTTTCACGCAAGTGTCACGGTGTGTTGCAAAACCGCAGGCGATTTACCGTACACCGGGGCTTCGATCTGCCACTATCGAACATCGCAGGATCCTTTCCGAGGCACACAGCAATGAGCGACGTACAGCAACTGGGCGAGATGCTTCGTCATTACGCCGAAAGCGAAGCGCACAAAAAGCAACTGTTCGAAACGCAGTCGCAGGTCTGGGCGAGCCGCATCGAAGGGCTGTTCGGCGATATTCAGCGATGGCTGGAGCCGGTGCAGGCGCCGAATCTGCTGGAAGTCAGCCGTGAGGCGTACGTCGCGTTCGGCCCGAGTACCCCGGTTGAGACCTCGACGTTCAAGACCGAGAAGCTGAGCATCGTGATTGCCGGCAAACCGGTGGAGTTTGTGCCGGATGTGATGGGCAGCGCCGGGCAGATTTCGCTGGCAGTGATGGGGCTGACGGCGGCGCGTTACGGCAGTATTTCGTTGGTGGGGCTGCCGGGCGGCGAATGGCAGTGGCGCAAGACCAATGGTTTGAAAGATCCGGACACGTTTGTGTTCGATGCGAATTTTTTGGCGTTGCAATTGCAGAGCCTTATCCCCCGCGAACGCGGCTGATCGCACGCGCTTTTGTAGGAGCTGCCGAAGGCTGCGATCTGTTGATCTTGCTTCTAAAAATCCAAAGTCAAAAGATCGCAGCCTTCGGCAGCTCCTACAGGGGCCGGGATTTACATATCGAGGTTGATCCAACCCGGTTTTAGCGCTTCCGGCGCCACCACTTTCACGCTTTTCCCGGTAGCCAACTCAACCCGCCGCGCCACCTCCGGATCATCAGCAAACGGCACCATACTCGCCTCATCCAGACTCTCCGCCGTCTCCCGCCGCAAGCAGTACTCCACCGCCAGCCACAAAAACACCACGCCCAGCCCATCAAAAAACACCTCGATCATGACGGCCTCCCAGCCTCAGGCAATCTGCGCTTCACGCTGAGCCAGTGCCACATCAGCCACACGCACCGTACGCCAGACGTTGTAAGCCATCAGCAACATCCCGCTAAGAAAAAACACCCCGCCGGCAAAACGCACGATGAACCCAGGGTGACTGGCCTGCAGCGCTTCGACAAACGAGTACGTCAGCGTGCCGTCCTCGTTGATCGCCCGCCACATCAGTCCCTGGGTAATGCCGTTGACCCACATCGAGGCGATGTACAACACCGTGCCAATCGTCGCCAGCCAGAAGTGCAGGTTGATCAACGGCGTGCTGTACATCTGTTCGCGGCCGAAGACTTTCGGCACCATGTGGTAGGTCGCGCCGAAAGTGATCATCGCCACCCAGCCCAACGCCCCGGCGTGAACGTGGCCGATGGTCCAGTCGGTGTAGTGGGAGAGGGCGTTGACGGTTTTGATCGCCATCATCGGCCCTTCAAACGTCGACATGCCATAGAACGCCAGCGACAGCACGAGAAAGCGCAGAATCGGGTCGGTGCGCAATTTATGCCAGGCGCCGGAGAGCGTCATCATGCCGTTGATCATCCCGCCCCAGCTCGGCGCGAGCAGGATCAGCGACATGGCCATGCCCAATGACTGCGCCCAGTCCGGCAGCGCGGTGTAGTGCAAGTGGTGCGGGCCGGCCCAGATGTACAAGGTGATCAACGCCCAGAAGTGCACGATCGACAACCGATACGAATACACTGGCCGATTGACCTGTTTCGGCACGAAGTAATACATCATCCCGAGGAAACCGGTGGTGAGGAAAAAACCCACCGCGTTGTGCCCGTACCACCACTGCACCATCGCGTCGGTGGCCCCGGAATACACCGGATACGACTTGAACCAGTCGACCGGAATCGACAGGTGATTGACCACGTGCAGCATCGCAATCACCAATATGAACGCGCCGAAGAACCAGTTGCCGACGTAGATGTGTTTGGTCTTGCGCTGCACCACGGTGGTGAAGAACACCACGGCGTAGGCGACCCAGACCACGGCCATCCACACCGCGCCGGAAAATTCTATTTCGGCGTATTCCTTGGTGGTGGTGTAGCCCAGCGGCAGGGTGATCAGCATGATCACGATCACCGATTGCCAGCCCCAGAAAGTGAACGCTGCGAGGGTGTCCGAGTACAGCCTCACCTGGCAGGTGCGCTGTACTGCGTAGTAACTGGCGGCGAATTGCGCGCTGCCGGCGAAGCCGAAAATCACCAGGCTGGTGTGCAACGGTCGCAAGCGGCCGAAGGTGGTCCACGGCAAGTCCAGATTCATGTCCGGCCATACTAATTGAGAGGCGATCCATACCCCCATCGCCATCCCCACGACACCCCAGAAAATGGTCGCAATGACGAATTGGCGGACGACTTTGTAGTTATAAGCCTGTCCGATTATTGCTGTGCTCATGGTCAGTTCATCCACGGTTGCAAAGTCTTGCCAGGCCACCCGGTCTGGCATGGGCTGCACTGTAGGAACACCGTGGAAAACAAAACAGGCTCAGGAATTGTTGATTTGTGCGGATCAGATTTTGGCTTTGCCTGCGGCTATCTGACGCGGTCTGATATGGTTTTTTGTACCTTCGACGAGCCTGTTTCCCGCTGCACCGACACTGTCAGGAGAACTCCGTTGTGGCGAGGGGATTTATCCCCGCTCGGCTGCGCAGCAGTCGCAAGCCCGTTGCATGCGGTGTGTCTGATGTACCGGGTCGGCAGGTTTTGGGGCTGCTTCGCAACCCATCGGGGATAAATCCCCTCGCCACAATGGGCCAGTGTGGCCGCAGAAGGATTGCGGCCATTGGATGTGGGGGAAACCCTTACAAGCCTCCGCCATCGGGGATTTTCCCTTGGGTCGATGATGGCATTTTGTTAAAGTCCCGCCCGCCAGCGGGATTCGGCTGGACGATGGAATCGATGAAGGGAGTCGGGTTTGTGAGTGTGGGCAAAAAGATTTTGGGTCTCACAGCGGTGCTGTTGATGCTGACGCTGTGGGCCAGTTACTTCTATGTGTTCAAGGAAAACCGCAACGGCCAGCTCGGCGGTGTCGGCGAAAGCACCGCGTGGTGCGGCACGCCACCGTCTACGCAAGCGGCGTTGCTGGGCAAGGATCAACTGACCTTGCGCGTCACTAATAACCTGCGCGGCGAGTTCATGGTCGGCGGCTCATTGGTGGTGTCCGAGCGCACGTTCAATCGCTACGACCTCGGTCGCAATGAACTGCGCCTGCGCCTGGAACCGCTGCAGTGGACCTTCGGCGCGACGCCGATCTTCCTTGAACAAGTCAAGGTTCAGCCGCTCAGTCGCAACCTCGCATCCTCCAACAAAAGCGCTTACGCCGAACTGGAACCTCGTCCGATCGGCGTTCAGGGCCAGGTCGCCGCGTTCCCGTTCGACACCTATCGCTACGGCTACAAACCGGTGCTCTATTACCTCAAGGGCAGCGAGCGCATCGACCTGCGTTTCAGGAACATCACCACGCTGATGGAAATGTCCAACACTTTCACGCCAATCCAGAAGTACAACCGCGTCGACTACATCAACGAAAAAAACTCGCTGATCCGCGACGAGGATTACAAGCCTTACGGGGCGCACGAATGTGCCTTTAGCGTTGAGCGTAAGGACTCGTTCAAAGTCGTGGTGTTGTTGATGTTGCTGGTGTTATGCCTGCCGCTGATGCTGGTGTTTTATCGCGACGAACCGGGGATCGACTTTCTTGCCACGCTGGTAGGGATTGCCGTGGTGCGGGTGGTGCTGGTCGGGCCGGTGCAGGACTTTCAGTTGTACAACATCGACTTTGTGTTTGGTGCGGCGATTTTGTTAGTGGGCACGGTGTCGCTGATCAAGGCGATGCGGGCGAGTAGCCGGCGGGAGATGGCGTTGAGGAGTGGGGAGACGTCTTCCTGGTGATTGTGGTTTAACCATCAAAAGCCCCTCACCCTAACCCTCTCCCGGAGGGAGAGGGGACTGATTGGGGGATATTGAGGAAGTGCGCCGACTTGCAGGATTGTCTTTGAATCCATAATCGACGCGGTATTTTAGGTCGATGAACCTCGCCCGACAACTCGGTCAGTCCCCTCTCCTTCGGGAGAGGGCTAGGGTGAGGGGACGACATTTTCCAGCCAATCATTTAAGCGCCGGATCCCCCATATTCATCTTCTTCCACCCCTGCAACAACACCTGCGCCTTAGGCTCCTGGCCGCTGTCGAGGTAGTACTGGATCAACGACAGCCGCGCATTACGGTTCGCCGGTTGCACTTTGAGCAGGCCTTCAAGAATCGCGCACGCTTCATCGACATTGCCGCCCTCGTGCAACGCCACCGCCAGTACATAGCCGTACTGGGCGTTCTGCGGTTCCAGTTGCGCAGCTTTGTGCAGCGCAACCATCGCTTCAGTCGTCTTGCCGGCGCGGATCAATGACAAGCCCCGAGTGTGCTGCAACAGCGCGGCGTCCGGGTGTTCCTTGATGCTGTCGTCGAGCAGTGTCTGCGCTTCCTGACTGCGGCCGCTGGCCTCCAGCCATTGCACCAGTGTCACCAGCGCCGGGTAGAAGTCCGGATCACGTTTAAGCGCATCTCGCAGCAACGCTTCAACTTCCGAACTGCGCCCACTGGCCTGATAGAGCATGGCCAGATTGAGGTTCGCTTCGGCGCGTTCCAGCAGACTCTTCTGCACCGCCTCGTACTCGCCAATCGCGGCGTCCCAGTTGGCTTGCGCCACACCTAGACCGCTGCTGCGAGCGACGCTGAGCAAATCGCGCGCGACCACAATGCGCACGGCTTTCACAGGATCGCCCAGCAGTGGCGACAACAACGGTGCACGTTCAGGCGGAGGCAGAAACGCACTGATTGCCCGCGCTGCGCTTTCACGCACTTGCGGCTCAGGATTTTTCAGATCCTGCGTGGCCAGTTTCAACGCCTGTTCGCTTGGATACAGCGGCAATTCCGCCAGCAGGGTGGCGCGCTGGATTGCCGGCAGGTTGCTGCGTTGCAGTTGCGTAAACAGCGCATCCGCGGCGCCGGGCTGGCCATTGCGGATCAGCCACAGGCTTTCGTCATAACGCGGTGCTTGCGGCGCGGTGGAAGCGCTCCACAGCTTGAACTGCGCGGTGACTTTATCGCCAGCCTTGCCTTGATGGCAGGTCAGACACGCGTCCGGCGTGCCGAGCTTCTGCGCGCGTTCCGGGTTGGGAATGCTGAAGCTGTGGTCATGACGGAAGTCGTTGCCCATGTAGAACTTGCCAGGCATGTGGCAATCCACGCACTGCGAACCCGGCTGACCCATGGTGTGGCGCGTGTGTTCGATGGAGTCGTAATTCTTCGCTTGCAGGCCTTTGCCGTCGACCCCTTCAACGGAGGTTTTGCCGGCGGTGTTGTGGCATTGCAGGCACACCGCGTTGCCCGGCGCTTTCAGTTCGTTGCTGTGCGGGTTGTGGCAATTGCTGCAACGCACACCTTTGTCGAACATTTTGCTTTGCAGGAACGAGCCGTGTTCGAACACCTCGTCCTTGATCTTGCCGTCCAGCGCATACAGCTCGCGGGTGAGGGTGCTCGGCAGGTAATCGTCCATCAGGCGTTTGCCGACGGTATAGCCATCGCCCAGCGGCGCACGACGCGCATGGCAACGGGCGCAGGTTTCGATCTCGACCGTGGCGTTCTTGTCCTTGAGGTCGACGTCGAAACCTTGATGGATCAGGTCGCCCTTTTTCTGCGTCCATTCCAGGTGATTGGAGGCCGGGCCATGGCAGGCCTGACAACCGACGCCGAGGCTGTTCCACTGACTGTTGAAGGTATTGCTGGCCGCATCGAAGTTGCGCTTGAAACCGGTGGTGTGGCACTCGACGCACATGAAGTTGGCGTTCTGGCTCGGCTTGCTCCAGTGCAGCGGATTCTTGAAGTTCACGCCTTGGCCGGGATAGAGATGAAACCAGCGGTTTTTCTGGGTATCCCAAGCCACGCCAAGCGCCTGCAAACGGCCTTCGCCAACCTCGATCAGGTACTGCTGCAGCGGCGCGATGCCGAAGGTGTAGGCCACTTTGAAATCGGCGTTCTTGCCGTCGATGCCCGGCGTATTGACCCAGAACTCGTCGCCCTTGCGGGTGAACTTCGTGGTCTCTTTTTCAGCCTTGAACGTGACGTTATTGAAGTCACCGAGCATGGTCTCGGCGTTCGCCGGTTGCATCGCCAATTGGTGGTGCGAGCCTTGCCAGTCTTTGACTTGCTCGGTGTGGCAGCCTTGGCATTGCTGCTCGTCGACCATGCTCGCCGGTTTCAGCGCGACCGCTTGCGGCTTGGGCGCGGCAGGCGCGGGCGCCGGCGCACTGATCGGGGGCACCGTGAGCGGCGCGGTAACGGGCGCAGGGCTGAACAGAAACCAGCCGATCCCCGCCACGGCCGCCAGCAGCACGCCGATGGAGACAGGGAACAGGTAACGAGAAAGTGAAGATTGAGACGAATCAGGGTCAGGTTGTACCGCTTTATTTTTATGCTTGGGCATTACGACTTCCGTGGTCCAGGTGCATTTACCGTCTGGTGTGCATTCAAGCTCGGTGCAGCTTTGCCGGATGGCCGGCGTCTGTCAAATGACCATTGTGATCGGGCGCGCAGCCTTGTGTGAATTTTCTGCTTTTACATCGCAAAAGTTGAGGTTTTAGCTATACCTGTAACTCCCCTTATGCAAATCTTTCGGCTTTCTGACAGGAGTTACAGCATGAAGCTAGCAGTAATGATGGGCACGCTGTGCATCGCCACCCTTGGCGTGGTGGGTTGCTCGAGCAAAACCGTCGCTCCAGATGAGTACTCCGGGTTTCTCAAGGATTACAGTCAGCTCAAGGAAGCCAAGTCACCGTCGGGTGCCGAGGTGATGCGCTGGATGGACCCGAAACTCGACATCAATAAATTCACCAGCGTTTACGTCGAGCCAAGCCAGCTCTATCCGAAGCCGCAACCGACCGCAAAAATCTCTCAGCAAACCCTCAATGGCATCACCAGCTATTACGATCAGGCGCTCAAGCGTGAACTGGGCAAATCGCTACCACTGGCCACCGGGCCTGGGCCGGGTGTGATCGTACTGCGTCCGGCGATCACCGCCGTCAGCAGCAAAACCGAAGGGCTGCACGCGTATGAAGTGATCCCGATTGCTTTGGTAGCCGCGGCGGTCAGCACGGCCACCGGCATCCGTGATCAGGAAACCACCCTGGCCACTGAAGCGGTGTTCATGGACGGCGCCAGCAATAAGGTCGTGGCGCAAGTTGTGCGCAAAGGCACCGGCAAACCGCTGGAAAATGATTCCCAGGCGCTGAAAGCCGAGGACGTTAAAGCCGTGATCGATGGCTGGGCGTCTGATATGCACCAGACCTATCTGAAACTGAAATCCGAATCCAAGTAATGCATCGGGGCTGATGGCCCCTTTTTTGTAGGAGCAGAGCTTGCTCGCGAAGGCGTCCTGTCAGTCAGTAATTAATGACCTGATAGACCGCTTTCGCGAGCAAGCTTTGCTCCTACAGTCGGCAGCATTACTGCCCGGTAAACCAGCGGTAATACGGATTCGCGCCATCCCACTGCATCACCTCGCGCATGTCCCGCCCCCACGCATCCCGATCGCCGTCATACGCATGCAGGCTCGCACGATAGAACTGCATCAGCCGTTGACGATGGGTTTCCATGCGCTCAGTGAAAGCGGCATCGGCATTCACCAGCGTCGGCGCCTGATACAGATCCAGCAGCGCCGGCAACACGCGAGTGATTTCCTTGCTGCGCACCCATGGCGCGTACTCAATGCGCGGCTGATCATCGGTCACC
The DNA here is from genome assembly GCF_902706155.1 of Pseudomonas sp. 18058. Classification (NCBI taxonomy): domain Bacteria; kingdom Pseudomonadati; phylum Pseudomonadota; class Gammaproteobacteria; order Pseudomonadales; family Pseudomonadaceae; genus Pseudomonas; species Pseudomonas sp. 18058. Next base: position 44,638 of record NZ_CACSJY010000007.1, on the reverse strand, counting down.
GCCGGTGCATCGGCGGCAAAGCGCTCAAGGCCGGCGCGATCGGTCACCCACGTCGCCAGCAACGCCGCCGCTGAACCAATGCCGACATCCTGCAAGGTGCTGCGCACACTGTCCTGCTGGAAACGTTCGGTGATTTTCGCGGCGTCCAGTTCCATCGGCTCCATCGAACCCACCAATAACATCTCGTGGAATTCGCTGGTCCACAACGAGGCATACGGGAACACATCGAGGAAACTGCGCACCAGTGAGCGCGAGTCATCGATGTTTTGCGTCGGCAGCGGCAGCCATTGCGCGACGATGCCGTTTTTCTGCAGACGACTCGCGGCCAATTGGTAGAAGTCGCGCGAGTACAGATTGACCACGCCGGCCGCGGAGGGCGGTGGCGGCTCCAGTGTGACCAGGTCGTAGGTCTGCGCACTGCGCAGCAATTCCTGACGACCATCACGCAGACGCACTTCCACACCCGGATCACTGGCAGCATTGAAGTTGCCCTTGAACAACGGCGCCGCTTTCACCACCGACGGCAGCAACTCGGCGACCACGCGATGCTCCAGCCCCGGATAGCGCAACATGGCGCCCGCAGTGATGCCGGTGCCGAAACCGATCACGAGGGTCGAGCGCGGTTCGCCGTTGTGGATCAACAGCGGTAGCAGCGCCTGAATGCGCATGTAGCGCAGCGACGGCATGGCATCGCCGGTGTTCGAGACGCCCTGAATGTACAGACGATGGAAATTGTTCTCGCCGCGACCTTGGGCGACCACCGCGACCGTGCCGCCACGACCTTCTTCGTAAAACGCCAACGTACCGTTGCGTGCGCCGGGCAGCAGGCCGGCGATTTTGTCGACCGGCGTCAGCACCGCCAATGCGACCGAGACCAGGCTCAGTGCGACCACTGCCTGACGCTGGCCTTTCTTCACACCATGGCCCTTGCGCACGGCGAAGTAGCCGATGCCCGCCGCGATGATCGCCAGCAGGCCCAGCGTGCGCACCAGCCCCAGCAGCGGAATGAGCAGGAAGCCGCAGAGCATCACCCCGACAATCCCGCCCAAGGTATTGAACGCCACCACTGCGCCGACATCGCGACCGACGCGCTCATGGCCGACACTCAAACGCAGCGCCAAGGGAAACGCCGCCCCCAGCAGCAATGTCGGCACAAACACAATGCTCAACGCCGCGACGGCAAAGCGAGCACTCATGCCAACCAACTCACTGGCGCCCAGACTCAGCAACCACATCTCGGTCTGGGTCTGGGCGTAAATCAGCCAACGACCGAGCAGGGCGATTTCCAGCAGTGCGATCAATCCTGCACCGGCGATCAGTAAGCCGAACACGCCCCACGGATCACGAATGCGATCAACGCGACGGGCAAGCAGGGCGCTGCCGATAAACAGGCCGGTCAGGTACGTCGCCAAAACCACGGCAAACGCATAGGTGCGGGTGCTCATAAACTGCACGATCGATTGCGACCAGACCACTTCATAACCCAGCGCCACACCGCCGGCGATGGAGTACAGCCACAGCGCCGTGCGATCCGCAGCTTTTTCCGGATGGTGATGGATCGGCGTGACAATCGGTGCCGGATGCTGACGGGCGAACCACAAGGCGCCAGCCGCCGCCAACAGATTGAGCATCGCTGCGGCCAGCGAGCTGCCCCGTACACCGAGGGTGGCGATCAAAAAGAACGCGGCGAGCAGGGTGCCGACAATCGCGCCCAAGGTGTTCGCTGCGTACAACTGACCGCCAGCCTTGCCCGGATCAGCCGCGAGCGAACGCACCAGCACCGGCAGCGTGCCGCCCATCAACACCGCCGGAATGCCCACGAGGGCGAACGGCAGCAACCACGCGAACACACCGACGTGATCCTGCAGCCAGGCGAACGGACTGGCCGCCATGCTCATGGCCACGGTCGCGCCAACGCCCAATATCGCCACCAGTACTTCCAGCCCGGCATACAGCAGCACCGGTTGCTGCAAGCGATCCGCCCAGCGTCCGAACAGCCAGCCACCGATGGCCAGACCGGCGAAGAATGCGCTGATGCCCGTGGTGATCGCATACACCTCGACGCCGACCACCAGCGACAGTTGCTTGATCCACAGCACCTGATAGACCAGTGCTGCGGCACCGGAGATGCACAGCAGCAGGGCGGGGATCAGCAGTGAAGGGGAGGCGGTGTGCGAGGCGGGTATGGCCGACGGCTTGCTGGCGATACGTGAGGACATGCGGATTGCCTTATTTCAATTCGATAAAAACGGCGACTGTGCTGATCGTTCCCACGCTCTGCGTGGGAATGCCTCACTGGACGCTCGGCGTCCGCTTTGGCATGGGACGCAGAGCATCCCGGGATGCGCTACCACGCAGAGCGTGGGAACGATCAATACAAATGATCGGGCCTGCTCCCTGTAGGAGCTGCCAAAGGCTGCGATCTTTTGATCTTTATGTTTATCAATGGAAATCAAAAGATCGCAGCCTTCAGCAGCTCCTGCAAGGGGGATATCCGACTAAAAACAAGTCCGCCCGCCGGTAAGGGCGGGCGGCAGTCTTGCGGTCTTACTGTGCAGCTTTCATTTTTTCAGCGATTTTCGCATCTACCGCAGCACGGATCTGGTCAACACTGAAGCTGGCCGGTTTCTGGCTTGGTGGATACTCGATGAAGGTCTGCAGGAACGCAGCGGACTTCATCACCGCCATTTCGGTCAGATAAACGTTTTTGGTCGTCCAGTCGTAGTACTGGTCGGAAACGATATCGGCACGTTCATACGGATCCATGCGCAGGTTGAAGATTTTCGGTACGCGCAGGCACACGAACGGTTCGCTCCAGACTTTGAAACCACCCGGTGCACGCTGTTCGCAGAACACGGCTTTCCAGTTGCCGAAACGCATCGACACCAGCACGCCATCGTCGTTGAAGTAGTAGAACTCCTTACGCTCGCTCTTCGGGGTCTGGCCGGTCAGGTACGGCAGTTGGTTGAAACCGTCCAGGTGCACTTTGAAGCTGGTGCCGCCGGAAGTCGGCGCCCAGCCTTTGAGCAGCTTGTTGGCGACATCGGTATCACCTGCGGCGGCGAGCAGTGTCGGGAACCAGTCAAGACCCGAGAACAGCTCGTTGGAGACTTCACCCGGTTTGATCTTGCCCGGCCAGCGGATCATCGCAGGCACGCGGTACGCGCCTTCCCAGTTGGAGTTTTTCTCGTTGCGGAACGGCGTGGTCGCCGCGTCCGGCCAGGAGAACTGGTTAGGGCCGTTGTCGGTGGTGTAGACGACGATGGTGTTGTCGGTGATTTTCAGATCATCGAGGGTTTTCAGCAGTTTACCGACGTCACCGTCGTGCTCGATCATGCCGTCCGCATATTCGTTGCCGGGCATGCCGCTCTGGCCCTTCATCGAATCACGCACGTGTGTGAACAAGTGCATGCGCGTAGTGTTCATCCAGACGAAGAACGGTTTGTCCGCTTTGGCCTGTTTCTCGATGAACGCTTGCGCCGCCGCGGTGGTTTCGTCGTCGATGGTTTCCATGCGCTTGGTGGTCAGCGCGCCGGTGTCTTCGATCTTGCCGTCGGCGAAGCTGTGGATCACACCACGAGGGGAAACAGCCTTGACGAAATCGGCATCTTCTTTTGGCCAGTACGGACGTTCGGGTTCTTCTTCAGCATTGAGGTGATACAGGTTGCCGAAGAACTCGTCGAAACCGTGGTTGGTCGGCAGGTATTCATCCTTGTCGCCCAAGTGGTTCTTGCCGAATTGACCGGTCGCATAACCCTGAGATTTGAGTGCCTGAGCAATGGTGATGTCACGCTTTTGCAGGCCTACCGGAGCGCCGGGGATGCCGACTTTCGACAGACCGGTACGCAGTGGCGTCTGACCGGTGATGAACGAGGATCGACCCGCAGTGCAGCTGTTCTCCGCGTAGTAATCGGTGAACATCATGCCTTCTTTGGCAATCCGGTCGATGTTCGGCGTTTTGTAACCGACAACACCCATTGAATAGGCACTGATGTTGGTCTGGCCGATGTCGTCGCCGAAGATCACCAGGATGTTGGGTTTTTCAGCCGCTGTGGCGGTTGCCGACAGCGCCATCACCGAGGTCGCAACCAAGGCGAATTTCGGTAGCCACTTGCGTATGCGAGTCATCTGACTTGCTCCTTTTCGCGGGGGGTCATTTATTGCTGATAACGTTTATTGCAGTCCTGCAGCACGCTTTTTATATTGCACCTGCTCGTTTACCGGCGGATCGAACGGGTAGATCCGGCGCCATTCGGTCGCCATGTCCACCACGGTCCAGCCGCGGGAATTTGCTTCATCGAGAGCTTTGTCGAGCTTGCCGATGTCTGATTTGCGGTCGTAGGCCCACTCGCGCTTGGCGTCGGTGTGGTGCACCAAACCCATGAAACGTTTGCCGGTACCGGCGGCCGTCCACTGCAGCATTTGCAGGTCGCCGTCGGAGTTGCCGAAGGCGAGAATCGGCCGCTTGCCGATCACCGCATCAATGCTTTCCGGTTTGCCCGGGCCGTCGTCGTTGTGCGCCAGTTTTGGCGTGCGCACGATCGAGGCCTTGCCATCCTTGTATTCGAAAGAAGTGACAAATGTGGTGCCGATCACCTGTTCCGGTGGAATGCCGTAAACCTTCTCTGCGAAGGCGCGCATGAAACCGGTGTCGCCGCCGGAGACGATGTAGGTCTTGAAGTCCTGGCTGCGCAGGTAGTCGAGCATTTCCAGCATCGGCTGGAAGATCATCTCGCTGTACGGCTTGCCGGTTTTCGGATGACGGGCCTGGCTCAGCCAGTTTTTCGCGTAATCATCAAACGCTTCGGTGGTCATGCCGCTGTGGGTGGCGCCGACGATTTTCAGCAGGCCTTCCATGCCTGACGCCGCGAGGGCCTTGTGGTCGTTTTCGATCACCGCTTTGAATGGCTGCGTGGTTTTCCATTCCGGGTGCTGATCGGCGGTGCGCTTGACCTCGTCGAAAGCGAACAGCAATTCGAAGTACGCCGGTTGCTCGCTCCACAGCGTGCCATCGTTATCGAACACGGCGATGCGGTCGGCGGGTTTGACGAAGTCCTTGCTCGTCTGATCGGTCACGGTCTGCACGAATTCGATGATGCTTTTCTTCGCCGGGCCGTCGTTCCACGAAGGCAGCGGCTCGTTGGCCTGGGCCAGCAGCGGCAGGGCCAGACCGAACAACAGAGCCAGGCCAAAACGTTGGCGGTGCAGCAACGGGTGCGTCATGGGAAATCCTTCTCGTGTACAGGGTTGAGCGGGCGCAGCGCCGAGGCCGGTTTCGCGTGCTGCTGTTCGGCCTGACTGTGAAGCGTAGTCAAGGATTGGCGCAGTTGGACAAGTGTCTGCTCGGTGGCCGGTTCGCGACCGTAAAGCCCACGCAACAGGCCTTGCAGACGCGGGCCGGCATCGACGAGCTTCAGGCCCAGTCGACTGCGGCGCAGCCACAGATACAGCGCACTGAGTTGCGCTGGTTTGGCTTCAAGTTGCGGATTGATTTGTTGCCACGCGTAATCGGCTGACTGCAACCACGCTGCGTGCCGCGCTTGTTTGCGCGCTTGCAGGGTGCGGTAGCCGCGAGTCAGGGCCGGGCGGCTCAGGTAGCCGAGGCCGATAATCGCGATGAGCGCCACGAGCCAGATCAGCCATTGTGTGGAGAACCGCAGGCGATTCTGGCCGAGTTGCTTGAGGTCTTCGGCGATGGAAAACACAGGTTTGTAGGCGCTGTTGGCGGCGGCAGCGAACGTCACTGCCGGCACTTGCGCGGTGCGCGTTTGATTGCTGCTCGCGTCCCACCATTTCACTTCGATGGCCGGCAGTGTGTGCGAACCGGCGCGGTCGATGCGATAGGTGACGCAGTCGATGCGCTGGCCGCCGAGAATGTCGCCACGGCCGTCATCGAGGCTGGTGACTTGCGGGGTTTTCGCATAGCGGCTGAGGCCGTCGATATCGCCCAGTGCCGGGATCGGCAGGGACATGGCCAGTGCGCCATCGGCCTTCAAGGTGAGTTGCCGGGTAATGCTGTCGCCGACTTTGAGCGGTGTGGCCGAGTTGATCACGTTCTGGCTGAAGGTCAGTCCGGTGGCAACCAGTGGCGTTTCCCCGGGGTTGAAACCGGGCGGCCGGGCGGCGCTGAACTGCAGCGGTTCGCTGTGTGCGCTGATTTCGCTTTCAGCCTGGCCGGGGGTGGCGCTGACGGTGAGGGCCGGGATATCGAACGATCGCGCGACGTTCGGTGTGATCAGGTAGGTGTAGCGCAAACCGTTGAAGGATTGGCCGTCGATGGTCTGGTTCAGGTGCTGGGCCTGACCGTCCGGGGGCATGACCAGAGCGCCGTCGAGTTTGAGATCGGGCAGGGTGGCGGCGCTGGTGAACCAGGTGTCGGTGAGGACGTCGACTTGCAGCTCGATCAGGCCACCGACCATGGCGCCTTCGGCGGGTTGCAGATGGGCCTGGACTTTGAGTTGTGGGGCAGCTGCGAAGGCATTGAGGCTCAGCAGGCCTGTCATGAACAAAATGCGGAGTTTTGAAGTGATTGCTCTGGCCCCATCGCGAGCAGGCTCACTCCTACAGGGGATCTTTGCCGTACACAAAATCAATGTAGGAGTGAGCCTGCTCGCGATGGCCGCAACTCGGTTTCGGAGATTCATGGCTTAACCCCCGCCTGATCCTGCAAGCTGAATTTCTGCTTGAGAAACTTCGCCGGCGATGTCGTCAGGTTCTGCAACCACAGCGCATCCGATGCGGCTTGCTCCGACTCGACCTTCTTGCTCTGACCCTTGCCCTTCGCCTTGTCGAATTTCACTTCATCCGGTTTGGTCTCCGGAGCATTTTTCTCGGCACTTTCGGTGTCTTTGAGCAACGCCTGCGCCAACGCCAGATTGGCCGTGGCCTCCGGGAATTGCGGCTGCAGTTTCAAGGCTTGGGTATACGCGGCGATCGCCTCATCAAACTTGAAACGGCGCACGTAAATATTGCCCAGATAGAAGTACGCCTGTGGCGTGTCCAGCCGCGCGAAAGTCGCCAGCGCCAAGTCATAGTCAGACGCGTGATACGCCGCGACACCTTTCCAGTACGGATCGACAAACAGCGCCGCTGCCTGAGGCAGGTGTCCGTGCTCAAAGGCCCAGCGACCTTGCTGATCGCGAGTGAAAAAGGCGTCGGTCAGTGCATTCGCTTGCGCCGGAGCGGGCATGCCACCCAGCCCCACGGCCAGCAGCAACGCGGCCATCCAGTTCACGCTCCAGCCTTTGCGCACGCCGAAAAATGCCAGCAACAGCAACGGCCAGCACAGCCAATAACCGGCGTCTTTCCAGTGCAATTCACGCTGTTCGGCGCTGGCGCTTTGGAAGTGCTGTTGCGCGTGCAGTTCGATCCAGTCCAGATCATCGTCATTCAGGGTCAGGCTGCCGAGGGGCGCGTCGACAGCAGAAGCCAATTGTTTGATTGCCGCTTGATCAAAACTGCCCAGTTCCGGGCGCCCGTTGGCATCGGTGCGCGGCTGCCCGCTGGCGTCGTGGATCATGCCGCCGTCCTCGCTGCCCACCGCCAGCACTAACACTTGCAACTGACTGCCGCTCAACTGCTTGTCGAGGCCATCAAGTTGCGCGGTCTCGGCGCCATCGGTGATCAGCAGCAGGCTGCCCGGCGTCTTTTCTGCGCTGAGCAAGCGTTTCGCCTGCTCAACCACAGCGGCGACGTTTTTCCCCGGTTTGTCGATCAACCCGGTGCCCAACGCCTGAATAAATGAGTCGAGCAGGGCGGGATCGTCGGTCGGCGGCAACACCAGGTGCGCGCTGCCGGCGTAGGCGATCAGTGCCGTACGGGCACCGGCGCGACGCTGAATCAGGTCATGCAGTTTGTGCTTGGCCGCTTCCAGTCGCGTCGGTTGCACATCGCTGGCGTCCATCGACGGTGACAGATCGACAGCGACGATCAGCGGCGCACGGTTTTCGAGAAAGTCCGGGCGATCCTGCTCCCAGGTCGGCCCGGCCGCCGCGATGGCGCCGAGAATCAACAGCGCACAGAGCAGATGCACCGGGCGCAGGCGTTGGTTGTCTTGTGGCGTGATCAACAGGTGCGGCAGCAAATGCTCGGCGATGTTGCCGCGCAGTCGTCGCTGCAGATCACGGCTGCGGCGCCAGATCAACGGCAACAACGCGCCGAACAGCGCGAGCAGGAGCCAGAACGGGCGCAGGAAATGGAAGTCGCTGAGGTTGATGTCCATCTCAGACCTCCTGCCGCTGACGGGCGAATGACAGCCGAGGCCACAGCAGCGCGCCGAGGTGATACAGGCCGAGCAACAACATCGCCGCCCCCAGCGGCCAATAGAACAACTCGCGTTGCGGCTGATGACTGAGGGTTTTCACCTGATGCGGCGTGAGACGGTCGAGGGTGTTGTAAACCTGATCGAGCGCGGAGCGGTCTTCAGCGCGGAAGAACTGGCCGCCGGTGGTTTTCGCGATCTGCTCCAGACCCGGCAGATTGACTTTGGCCTCGCCCGAAGCACTCGGGTCGCCGATGCCGATGGTGTGGATGATCACGCCTTTGTTGGCGGCCATTTCGGCGGCGTGATCGGGAGTGATCGCGCTGCTGGTGTCGTTGCCATCGGTGAGCAGAATCAGCACTTTTTCCTGCTCATGGGCTTTATCCAACAGCTTCAGGCTGAGGCCGATGGCATCGCCGATCGCGGTGTTCGGCCCGGCCATGCCGATGCCGGTGTCGGCCAGTAACAGCGACAGACTCGCATGATCGAGGGTCAGCGGTGCCTGCGGATAAGCGCCGCTGCCGAAGACGATCAGGCCGAGGCGGTCGTCCTTGCGCTTGTCGATAAAGCCTTGCACCACTTCTTTGACGGCGGCGAGGCGATTGATTTTTTCGCCGTTGGCGTTGGTGAAGTCTTCGGTTTCCATCGACTGCGAGATGTCGATGGCGAGCATCAGGTCGCGCACCGGTTGCTGGCGTTCGATGGGTTTTTCAACGAACACCGGACGTGCCACGGCGAGCAAAATCAGCGCCCAGACCAACAGGTTCAAGAGTAATTGCCAGACGTTGCGGCGGGTGCCGGCATGGGTGGGCGCTTCGCCGACAGCGCGGCTCATCGCCGCAAAAAACGGTACGCGCACGGCGCTGCGCGCTTCGTTGTAGGCCGGCAGATAGCGGTAAGCCAGCCAGGGCAGCGGCAGCAGAAGCAAAAACCATGGGTAATCAAGCTGCCACATGATGATGCTCCAGCCAGTCCTGACATGTGTCGAACAACGCCTGACGCTGCGGCGCGGGGAGGGCGCGCAGGGTGTCGTCGGGGGCGTAGGCGAGTTGCGCGAGTTGTGCGCTGAAATCCGCCGGGAGCGGCTTCTTGCTGTGCGCTTGCAAGAAGCGCTGCCAATCCTCCCTCCCCAACGCCGCAACCCCCTGTAGGAGTGAGCCTGCTCGCGAAGAGGCCCTCTCATGCACCTTAGATGTCGACTGAACGGACGCCTTCGCGAGCAGGCTCGCTCCCACAGGGGTTGTATTCCAATGTCGCGATTGAGTGGGCATGGAGAGCGCCACTCGCTTGAGCAGCTCGGGCAATTCGCGCAACGCATTGAGGTCGTCACTGCGGCTACGCAGTTGCGCCAGTCGCGCCAAGCCTTCACGGCGGTATTCATCGCGGCGCCATTGCAGGTAACGGCGCACGCCAATCACGATTGCCAATACGATCAGCAGCCCAAGCAACACCCACCAACCCCACGTTTGCGGCGCATAACTGACCGGCGCGGGCGGGGCCAACTCTTTGAGTTGATCGATGCTCGGGATATTCGGATTCATCGCCGTGCCCCGGCGCTTTTGCCCAGTTCGGCACGCAGTTGCGCGTGGGCTTCTTCGGCGGTGCTGAACATCATCAGCGGCACCTGACTGCGGCGCAGCAGGGTGGCGACGTCCTTCAAGCGACCACCGAGAAAATCCCCCAGCGGTTGATGCACATTGCGTTTTTCGATGGCCAGTTCGACCTGCAACTGGCCTTGGGTAATCAGCAGGCGGCCATTGTTCGGCAGCTTCAATGCCAGCGGATCGTAGACTTGCAGGGCGATCACGTCGTTGTGCGCCGACAGTTGACGCATCAGTTGCAACGTACGTTCGCCGGCCCCGGCGAAGTCGCTGACGATACAGATCAAATGGTCGTGACCGGCCAGCGCCAGGCAACGCTGCAAGACTTTGTCGAGCTGGTCTTCACCTTCGGCATCCGGGTTAGCCGCGTCAAGCGCCTGATTCTGTTCGGCGATGCGGCTGAGCAGCGCTTCAACGCGTTTACGGCTGCGCAACGGCGCGATGCTGTCGATACGTTGATCGTTGAACACCAGCCCACCAACCCGGTCGCCGGCGTTGAACACCATCCACGCGGCCAATGCGCCGAGTTCGGCGGCGAGGGCGGATTTGAAGCTGCGTTGCGAACCGAAAAACATCGACATGCGCTGATCAACCACGATCAACGCCGGACGATCACGCTCTTCAGTAAAAGTGCGCACCACCGGTTTGCCGGTGCGCAGCGAAGCACGCCAGTCGAGGTGACGCAGGTCGTCGCCCGGCTGGTAACGGCGTAGTTCATCGAAGTTCAAGCCACGACCACGCAGGCGCGAGGCATGGTTGCCGGCAAGGATGCTGCCTTGCGGCTGACGAGCGAGAAAACTCAGGTCACGGGCCTTGAACTCCAGCGCCATCAACTGCGCGAGAGAAACATAGACCAGGCCGTCGCTGCTCTTCGTATTTGACATCAGGCCGGAATCGCTACTTTATCGAGAATCCGATCGAGCACTTGATCGGCATTGACGCCGTCAGCCACCGCGTCATAGCTCAATTGCAAACGATGACGCAGCACCGGGTGCACCACCGCGCGCACATTGTCCGGCGAAACAAAATCCTGCCCCTGCAGCCACGCATCGGCACGGGCGCAACGATCCAGACCAATGCCGCCACGCGGGCTGGCACCAATCGAAATCCAGCGCGCGAGGTCTTCGTCGTAGTCGGCGGGGTGGCGGGTGGCGTTGATGATGTCGATCAGATAACTGTCGATGGCCGGTGACACATGCACCGCGCTGACTTCCTTGCGTGCCGCGAAAATCACCTCCTGCGACAGGCTGAAACCCTTGCTCGGCGCGGTGTTGGCGCCTTGTGCGAATTCTTCGGCGCGCAGCAGGCGCAGCACCTGGCTTTCGTTGTCGGCGCTCGGATAATCGAGCAGCACTTTCATCAGAAAACGATCCATCTGCGCTTCCGGCAGCGGATAAGTGCCTTCCTGTTCGATCGGGTTTTGCGTGGCGACCACGATGAACAAATCCGGCAACGGATGGCTGGTGCCGGCCACGGTGATCTGGCGTTCTTCCATCGCTTCCAGCAGCGCCGCCTGAACTTTGGCCGGGGCACGGTTGATTTCGTCAGCAAGAATCAGGTTGCCGAACAGCGGGCCGGGTTGGAAACGGATCTCGTTTTTGCCTTCAACCTGATGCAGCACTTCGGCACCGGTGATGTCCGACGGCAGCAAATCCGGGGTGAACTGGATGCGGCTCATTTTCGCGTCGAGGTGTTTGGCCAGCGCCTTGACCGTACGCGTCTTGGCCAGCCCCGGCAGACTTTCCAACAGTAAATGGCCGTTGGCCAACAGGCCCAGCAGGATCTGCCGAATCACTTGATCCTGACCGAGCACCGATTCGGCGATGCTGGCTTGCAGGGCATTGAGGTCGGTAAGTGCAGTCATGGGGCAGTCCTTTGTGTCCGGGTCTAGAAAAATGCCAGAGTCATGTTGACGCTGAAGCCGTTGCCTTCAGGACGATTTTTGGTGTCGAACTCCGGTACCCAGCGGGCGCTGATATTGGCTTGGGCGTCGGCGAATTTACCCGACCAGCCCACCACCGGGCCGGCGCCAACGGAACGACCGCGATAACCGTTGAACGTATCGGCAGTCTGGCCTTTGTCGTCGGTCAGTTGCTGGATATAACCCGCCGCAACCCCGGCGCTCCAGCCATTGCCGAAACCGTGGGTCCACAGGGCGTCGAGGGTGAAGATGTTGCCGTTGCGATAATCGGTGGCGTCGTTCTCGGTGTAGAACTCCAGACCGCTGGACAGCGTCAGCTCGCCACCCTTGCCGTCGAGGTGGGTGAACGCCACGGTCGGCATGAACGTGTAATTGTTCTGCCCCGGGTTGGCCAGTCGATCGTCGTTATAAGCACCGGTCGGCACGTAGATCGGCAGGGACAGCGAGATGTGGTTCAACTCGTCGAAGTGGTAACCGGCGGCGATCGGCGTGATCAGGGCGTCGGCGAATTGGGTGCCGGAGTCGCTGTCACCCAGCGTGCGCCCGCGCGGGCCGGTGATGCTGGCTTTGATGTCGGTGTACTGCACCGGAATGCCAACGGCCGAGGCGTAGTTCCAGCTACCTTTGCCGGTGTCCCAGACGTGGGTGAAGTTGGCCATGGTGTACGACACTTTCATGTCGATCCCGCCACTGACCGCGCCGGAAATCGGCGCACCGTTGCTGCCTTTTAGCGAGCCGTCGTACCAAATGTTGGTCAACGACATGACCCAGCCCGGCTCAGGCGGCACGATACCGGCGTTGGAAAACACCTGTTGACCGGTAATTGGCCGGCCAACACCGCCCTCGGCGGCGTACAGCAGCGGACTGCCGATCATGCACAGCGCCAGTAACGGGCGCACAACGTAAGGCTTGACCATCAACGACTCCGCTTAAAGTTCTGGCTGTATAAATATTCGAATAGAGGCGCCGCCGGGCGCTCGGTCGCTGCATAGATAGCGCTCCGATCTGTTTGCGGGCTGGCGATGGATTCCTGGGCGCCGACGCCACAGCTGACAAACATCGTCATCAAGCTGTAGCCGGCGGCCTTGAGGGTAACCTGCATAGCGTCTTCCTTACTTGCCGAAGGTCAAGTTAATGCCGGTATAAACAACGAATTGCGGCAGGCCGTCGCCTTTGCGGTCGACGGTCCACTGCGGTTCGATAAAGGCGTTGACGATGTTGCCGCCCGATTTCCAGGCTTTGCCCACACCCAGGCCGAGCGGGATGTAGTGGGTGTCGTTTTTCAGGTCGAACGTCCAGGTGCCGGTGGAGCGCAGGTACCAGCCTTTTTCCAGGTTATGGATGATGAACGGCTGCATGGTCGCGCTTTCAACGTGGGCGCGGTCGCTGTCGCCAGCGAAAGAACTTTGATACTGCACCAGTGCGCCGAGCAATCCGCGCGGGGAGGCGTCGATCGCGACAGCCGCGAGGCCCCCTTGCCATTTGCCGGTGCCGAGCTCGTCCTGTTCGGCGGTCGGCGCGGTGATCAGCGGGCCAATGCCCAACTGCACGCCTTCGGTTTTCAGAATAAAAATGTCGAACAGGTTCAGATCGCCCATGCCGGTGCTGTAACCGTTATGCGGATCGGGGCGGGTGCTGATGGGCAGCGTCGCGCGTACCAGTTGTGGCACACCGATGAAGTCGTTCGGGGCGATCGGCAACGTGCCGCGCAGCAGGACGTCATTGGTATGAGCGTTGCTGTCGTAGAGTTTGGGGGTGTAGTAGTCCTGCAGGTTGGCGCCCGGCGCCACGTTCAGCGGGTTGTTACTTTTATTGGAGTCTTCGGCGTTGTCTGCTTGCGCGAACGGCATAGCCGCCAGCGAACTTGCCAGAAAAAGAGTCTTCCCCACTCGATTGCACTTCATCCCCGATTCCCTGGTGTCTCACTGGACAACTCGGCACTTGTCGGCCGTACGGCGTAATCCCTTTCTTTTCAAGCCTCTAGGACACGTCTTGTTTACGCTAGCAGCTTATCCAAAGTCTGCCAGTCGAATGTATTAATTCTTTGGTTTTGTGTACTTGTTCACCATTCGGTTGTGTACTAAAAAATTATCTCACCTGTAGGAGCTGCCGAAGGCTGCGATCTTTTGATTTTGTTTTTACGGACAAGATCAAAAGATCGCAGCCTTCGGCAGCTCCTACAGGGGGCGTGAGGGGTTTAGTTGTTTTTCTTTGCTTGGTCGCGGATGCGCTCTTCTTGGGCGCGAGCCTCAGGAGTGAATTCTGCGCCAAAGTCTTCAGCGGAAAATATCTGGCGAATCTCGATGTCGGAATCGGTGCCCGGCATAGGGTTCGGGCAGCGCTTGACCCACTCAATGGCTTCTTCCTTGGATTTAACGTCCCAGATCCAATACCCGGCGACCAATTCCTTGGTTTCGATGAAAGGGCCATCAGTCACCGTACGTCTGTCGCCGGAGAAGCGCACACGGGCGCCTTTGCTACTCGGGTGTAAACCGTCCGCCTCGACGAGGATGCCGGCCTTGGCCAGCTCCTCGTTGAAATTGCCCATCGCGGTGAGCAGTTCTTCACTGGGCATGACGCCGGCTTCCGAATCGGCGCTGGCTTTTACGAGGATCATGAATCGCATGGCGGTTACTCCGAAAAGTGTGGGGTTCACTGCTTAATCGAACGGGCCAGACATGAATCGACAGCATGGTTGAAAAAAATCAGGATCGCCCGCATCCCCGTGTAGGAGCTGCGGCACGCTGCGATCTTTTGATTTTGTTTCGAGGATCAAAAGATCGCAGCCTTCGGCAGCTCCTACCGGGATCTCGGGTTGTATACAATTTCGCGCGTCGGCACCTGACAATTTCATTTTGGGCATAGGTCGTCGGACAATTTCGTGGTTAACTTCCGCTTCTTGCATGCTCTCCAACCACAACGTTAGAAGGACTCAAGTCATGGCTCAAGTCACCCTTAAAGGCAATCCGGTTCAAGTCAACGGCCAGTTGCCACAAGCCGGTTCCAAGGCGCCAGCCTTTTCCCTGGTTGCCGGCAATCTGTCCGACGTCACCCTGAAAGACTTCGCCGGCAAGCGCAAAGTCCTCAACATCTTCCCAAGCGTTGACACCCCGACCTGCGCCACTTCCGTGCGCAAGTTCAACGCTCAGGCCAACGAAGTCGCCAACACTGTCGTGCTGTGCATCTCCGCTGACCTGCCGTTCGCTCAAGCACGCTTCTGCGGCGCCGAAGGTCTGGAAAACGTTCAGAACCTGTCGACCCTGCGCGGTGCCGAGTTCATCGAAAACTACGGCGTGGCCATTGCTGACGGCCCGTTGAAAGGCCTGACCGCCCGTGCCGTCGTGGTGCTGGACGAGAACGACAACGTGCTGCACAGCGAACTGGTCAAGGAAATCGCTGAAGAGCCGAACTACGATGCCGCTCTGGCCGTCCTGAAGTAAGCTCTGCCACAGCGCTTTTACAATTGTTAACGGCCTGGCTCTGTCCAGGCCGTTTTCATTTGTGTATCAGTGTTTTGCCTCACACCTTGAAACGTAAGATGAAGGTAAATTGCCGGTAAAGCTGCTTTGCTTAATCGTCACCAGTGCTTATCGTTCAGCCTCCCGTAAAAGAAGCCCACGCGCCCAATGGTTAATCACTCCATGCAATCGTCCCCCCGCAACACCCGTCGCTGGCTGATCAGCCTGCTTGTCTTGTTGGTTATCGCTGTTCTGTGCTGGAAATTCTGGCCGGCCGGTTCAGCCCACAAGGAGGGCGGTGATAAGGCGGCGGCCGGTCATGCCGGGCGTTCGGGGATGATGAGGCCAGGCTTCGGCGGCGGTACCGGGCCGATTCCGGTGCGCGTGGCGCCGGCGGTCACCGGTGACTTTCCGCTGTATTACAAAGCGCTGGGCACGGTAACGGCGCTCAACACCATCAATGTGCGCAGCCGGGTGGGCGGCGAATTGGTGAAGATCAATTTCGAAGAAGGGCAGATGGTCAAGGCCGGCGACCTGCTGGCAGAGATCGATCCGCGTCCTTACCAAAATGCCTTGCTGCAGGCCGAAGGCACTTTGCTGCAGAATCAGGCGCAATTGAAGAACGCTCAGGTCGACGTCGAGCGTTATCGCGGTCTGTTCAAGGAAGACAGTATCGCCAAGCAGACACTGGACACCGCCGAAGCGCTGGTCGGCCAGTATCTGGGCACGGTAAAAACCAATCAGGCGGCGGTCAACGACGCCAAGCTCAATCTTGAATTCACCAAGATCCGTGCACCGATTGCCGGTCGCGTCGGTCTGCGTCAGGTCGACGTCGGCAACCTCGTGGCGGCCAACGACACCACGTTCCTCGCGGTGATCACCCAGACCCAACCGATCAGCGTCGCCTTCACGCTGCCGGAAAACAGCCTCGAAACCGTCCTCGCCCGCTACCGCAGCGGCGCCAAATTGCCGGCCGAAGCGTGGGATCGTGGCGACACCAAACTGCAAGCCACTGGCGTATTGCAAAGCCTCGACAACCAGATCGACGTTGCCACCGGCACCCTGAAATTCAAGGCCCGTTACGACAACCGCGATCAAGCGCTGTTTCCGAATCAATTCGTCAATGTGCACCTGCTGGCCGACACCCTCAAAGGCGTGGTACTGGCCCCGTCTGCCGCTATCCAGTTCGGCACCAACGGCACCTTTGTTTATGCGCTCGACGGTGACAAGAAAGTCACCATCCGCCAACTGAAAATCGGTGCCAGCGATGGCAATAACACCGTGATCACCGAAGGCCTGGCCGCCGGCGACCGTGTGGTGCTGGAAGGCACCGACCGCTTGAAAGAGGGCAGTGAAGTGGAAGTGGTCAACGACAGCAATGCCGTGCCGACCACCCCAACCGAGCACTTGCAGGGCAAATCGGCTGCCGCCACGCCAGACGCTGCCGTGACTGACAAGGCCAAGAAGGGCGCATGAACATTTCGCGGCTGTTCATCCTCCGTCCGGTAGCCACTACCCTGAGCATGCTGGCCATTGTTCTGGCCGGCCTGATCGCTTATCGCCTGCTGCCGGTCTCGGCGTTGCCGCAGGTCGATTACCCGACCATCCGTGTCATGACCCTGTATCCCGGCGCCAGCCCGGACGTAATGACCAGCGCCGTGACCGCGCCACTTGAACGTCAGTTCGGGCAGATGCCGGGTCTGACGCAAATGGCCTCGACCAGCTCCGGCGGCGCGTCGGTGCTGACCCTGCGTTTCAGCCTCGACATCAACATGGATGTTGCCGAACAACAGGTGCAGGCCGCGATCAACGCTGCGACCAATCTGCTGCCGACCGACTTGCCGGCACCGCCGGTGTACAACAAGGTCAACCCGGCAGACACCCCGGTGCTGACCCTGGCCATTACCTCGAAAACCATGTTGCTGCCCAAACTCAATGATCTGGTCGATACGCGCATGGCGCAGAAAATCGCCCAGATCAGCGGCGTCGGCATGGTCAGCATCGCCGGCGGTCAGCGTCAGGCGGTGCGGATCAAGGTCAACCCCGAAGCCTTGGCGGCCAACAGCCTCAATCTGTCTGACGTGCGCACCTTGATCGGTGCCTCCAACGTCAACCAGCCGAAAGGTAACTTCGACGGCCCGACCCGGGTGTCGATGCTCGACGCCAACGATCAACTGACGTCGCCCAAGGATTACGCCAATCTGATCCTCGCCTACAAAAACGGCGCGCCGTTGCGACTCAAGGATGTTGCGGAAATCGTCGATGGCGCCGAGAACGAACGCCTCGCCGCGTGGGCCAACCAGAATCAGGCAGTGTTGCTGAACATTCAGCGTCAGCCGGGCGCCAACGTCATTGAAGTGGTCGACCGGATCAAGGCGCTGCTGCCAAGCATCACCGACAACCTGCCGGCCGGCCTCGATGTCACGGTATTGACCGACCGTACGCAAACCATTCGCGCCTCGGTAACCGATGTTCAGCACGAACTGCTGATCGCCATCGCGCTGGTGGTCATGGTCACGTTCCTGTTCTTGCGTCGTGCCAGCGCCACGATCATTCCATCGGTGGCGGTGCCGTTGTCGCTGATCGGCACCTTCGGTGTGATGTACCTCGCCGGGTTCTCGGTCAACAACCTGACGCTGATGGCGTTGACCATCGCCACCGGTTTTGTGGTCGATGACGCCATCGTCATGCTGGAAAACATCTCCCGATTTATCGAGGAGGGCGACAGCCCCATGCAGGCAGCGCTCAAGGGCGCCAAGCAGATTGGCTTCACCTTGATTTCCCTGACCCTGTCGTTGATCGCCGTATTGATTCCGCTGCTGTTCATGGCAGACGTGGTTGGACGCTTGTTCCGCGAATTCGCCATCACCCTGGCAGTGGCGATCCTGATTTCGCTGGTGGTCTCGCTGACCCTGACGCCGATGATGTGCGCGCGGTTGCTCAAGCGTGAACCAGAAGAACATGAGCAGGGCCGTTTCTATCGCGCCAGTGGCGCAGTGATCGACTGGATGATCGCCGAGTACGGGCGGATGCTGCGTTGGGTGCTCAAGCACCAGCCGCTGACCTTGCTGGTAGCCATTGGCACGTTGGCGTTGACCGTGTTCCTTTACATGATCGTGCCGAAGGGCTTCTTTCCGGTGCAGGATACCGGGGTGATTCAGGGCATTTCCGAGGCGCCGCAGTCGATTTCCTTCGCCGCCATGGGCGAGCGCCAGCAAGAACTGGCGAAGATCATTCTTGAAGACCCGGCGGTACAAAGCCTGTCGTCGTACATTGGTGTCGACGGCGATAACTCGACACTCAATAGTGGCCGCTTGCTGATCAACCTCAAACCGCACAATCAACGGGATCTCACCGCCACGGAAGTGATTGCCCGCCTGCAGCCGAACCTGGACAAACTGGTCGGCATCCGTCTGTTTATGCAGCCGGTGCAGGATCTGACTATCGAAGACCGCGTCAGCCGCACGCAATACCAGTTCAGCATGTCGTCGCCAGACTCGGAGTTGCTCAGTGAATGGAGCGGGCGTCTGGTCGAGGCACTGGCGCAACGTCCGGAACTGACCGACGTTGCCAGTGATTTGCAGGACAAAGGCTTGCAGGTGTATCTAGTGATTGACCGCGATGCGGCCTCGCGCCTGGGTGTGTCGGTGGCGAACATCACCGATGCACTGTACGACGCGTTCGGTCAGCGGCAGATTTCGACCATCTACACCCAGGCCAGCCAATACCGCGTGGTGCTGCAAGCGCAGTCCGGCGAGAAAATCGGACCGCAGGCACTGGATCAGATCCACGTGAAAACCACGGATGGCGCGCAGGTGCGCCTGTCGAGTCTGGCCCACGTCGAGGAGCGTCAGGCACAACTGGCGATCACCCACATCGGCCAGTTCCCGGCAGTGATGATGTCGTTCAACCTCGCCCCGGGCGTGGCGCTGGGGCATGCGGTGGACATCATTGATCAAGTGCAGAAAGACATCGGCATGCCGGTCGGCGTGCAGACGCAGTTCCAGGGCGCGGCCGAAGCATTCCAGGCGTCGCTGTCGAGTACCTTGCTGCTGATTCTGGCGGCGGTGGTGACCATGTACATCGTGCTCGGCGTGCTCTACGAGAGCTACATCCACCCGATCACCATTCTCTCGACCTTGCCGTCGGCGGCGGTCGGTGCCTTGCTGGCACTGCTGCTCAGCGGCAATGATCTGGGGATGATCGCGATCATCGGTATCATCTTGCTGATCGGTATCGTGAAGAAAAACGCGATCATGATGATCGACTTCGCCCTTGATGCCGAACGCAATCAGGGCATGGCGCCCGAGCAGGCGATCTATCAAGCCGCGCTGTTGCGTTTCCGGCCGATTCTGATGACCACGCTGGCGGCGCTGTTCGGCGCGGTGCCGCTGATGCTCGCCACCGGCTCTGGCGCGGAATTGCGTCAGCCGCTGGGTCTGGTGATGGTTGGCGGGTTGCTGGTGAGCCAGGTACTGACGTTGTTCACCACGCCAGTGATCTACCTGTACTTCGACCGCCTCGGTCGCCGGTTTGGCAAAACCAATGCCGACACTGAAGAGGTGCCGGTATGACTGTCTGCACGCATTCCCCTTGTGGGAGCGGGCTTGCTCGCGAAAGCGGCCTGCCAGCCGACATCAATGTTGAATGTCAAATCGCATTCGCGAGCAAGCCCGCTCCCACAGGGGAATGGTGTGATGCTGGGGATTGCGGTCAATGAATCTGTCCGGTCCTTTCATCAAGCGCCCGGTAGCGACCATGCTGCTGAGCCTGGCGATCATGCTGCTGGGCGGTGTCAGCTTCGGCCTGCTGCCGGTGGCGCCGCTGCCGCAAATGGATTTCCCGGTGATTGTCGTGCAGGCCAGCCTGCCCGGTGCCAGTCCGGAGGTCATGGCGTCCACCGTGGCCACGCCGCTGGAGCGCTCGTTCGGCGCCATCGCCGGCGTCAACACTATGAGCAGCCGCTCCAGCCAGGGTTCGACGCGGGTCATTCTGCAATTTGACCTCGACCGCGACATCAACGGTGCGGCGCGGGAAGTGCAGGCGGCGATCAACGCCTCGCGCAATCTGTTGCCGAGCGGGATGCGCAGCATGCCGACCTATAAAAAGGTCAACCCGTCACAGGCGCCGATCATGGTGCTGTCGCTGACCTCGGATGTGCTGGAAAAAGGTCAGCTTTACGATTTGGCCTCGACGATTTTGTCGCAGAGCCTGTCGCAGGTGCAGGGCGTCGGCGAAGTGCAGATCGGCGGCAGTTCGCTGCCGGCAGTGCGCATCGAACTTGAACCGCAGGCGCTGAACCAGTACGGCGTGGCGCTGGATGACGTACGCAAAACCATTGCTGACGCCAACGTGCGCCGGCCCAAAGGTTCGGTCGAGGACGGCCAGCGGTTGTGGCAGATCCAGGCCAACGATCAACTGGAGAAAGCCAAGGATTACGAGTCGCTGATCATCCACTACGCCGATGGCGCCGCGTTGCGCCTCAAAGACGTGGCCAAAGTCAGCGACGGTGTCGAAGACCGCTACAACAGCGGTTTCTTCAACGATGACGCCGCGGTGTTGCTGGTGATCAACCGTCAGGCCGGCGCCAACATCATCGAGACGGTCAACGAAATCAAGGCGCAACTGCCGGCACTGCAAGCGGTATTGCCAGCCAGCGTGAAGCTTAATCTGGCGATGGATCGCTCGCCGGTGATCAAGGCGACGTTGCACGAAGCGGAAATGACCCTGCTGATCGCCGTGGCGCTGGTGATTCTGGTGGTGTTCCTGTTCCTCGGTAACTTCCGCGCCTCGCTGATCCCGACGTTGGCGGTACCGGTGTCGCTGGTCGGCACCTTTGCGGTGATGTACCTCTATGGATTCTCGCTGAATAACCTGTCACTGATGGCACTGATTCTGGCCACCGGTCTGGTGGTGGACGACGCCATCGTGGTGCTGGAGAACATTTCCCGGCACATCGACGAAGGCGTCAAACCGATGGAGGCTGCTTACCTCGGGGCCAAGGAAGTCGGTTTTACCTTGCTGTCGATGAACGTCTCGCTGGTGGCGGTGTTCCTGTCGATCCTGTTTATGGGCGGGATCATCGAGAGCCTGTTCCGCGAATTCTCCATCACCCTGGCGGCGTCGATTGTGGTATCGCTGGTGGTGTCCCTGACGCTGACGCCGATGCTCTGCGCGCGCTGGCTCAAGCCGCACACGCCGGGGCAGGAAAACCGTCTGCAACGTTTCAGCCGCCGCACCAACGACTGGATGGTTGGCAAATACGCTACCAGCCTCGATTGGGTGCTGCGTCATCGCCGCCTGACCTTGCTCAGTCTGTTGATCACGGTCGGCGTCAACGTTGCCTTGTATGTGGTCGTGCCGAAAACCTTCATGCCGCAGCAGGACACCGGCCAGTTGATCGGTTTCGTGCGCGGCGACGATGGTCTGTCGTTCAGTGTGATGCAGCCGAAAATGGAAATTTTCCGTCGTGCTGTGCTCAAGGACGAAGCGGTGGAAAGCGTTGCCGGGTTTATCGGCGGCACCAACGGCACCAACAACGCCTTCATGCTCGTGCGTTTGAAACCGATCAAGGATCGTCAAATATCGGCGCAGAAAGTCATCGAGCGGCTACGCAAGGAAATGCCCAAGGTGGCGGGTGCGCAATTGATGCTGATGGCGGATCAGGATCTGCAGTTCGGCGGTGGCCGCGAACAGACCACCTCGCAGTACAGCTATATCCTGCAAAGCGCGGATCTCGGTTCACTGCGCGAGTGGTACCCGAAAGTGGTGACCGCGTTGCGTGCGCTGCCAGAGTTGACCGCCATTGATGCCCGCGAAGGCCGGGGCGCGCAGCAGGTGACACTGATTGTCGACCGTGATCAGGCCAAGCGTCTGGGCATCGACATGGACATGGTCACTTCGGTGCTGAATAACGCCTACAGCCAGCGGCAGATTTCGACGATCTACGACAGCCTCAACCAGTATCAGGTGGTGATGGAGGTCAATCCGAAATATGCGCAGGATCCGGTGACGCTCAAGCAAGTACAGGTGATTACCGCCGACGGTGCGCGCGTGCCGTTGTCGACCTTTGCTCACTATGAAAGCAGTCTGGAAGACGACCGCGTCAGCCACGAAGGGCAGTTCGCCTCCGAGGACATTTCCTTCGATATGGCCGAAGGCGTGACGGTGG
This sequence comes from Pseudomonas sp. 18058, assembly GCF_902706155.1. Taxonomy (NCBI): domain Bacteria; kingdom Pseudomonadati; phylum Pseudomonadota; class Gammaproteobacteria; order Pseudomonadales; family Pseudomonadaceae; genus Pseudomonas; species Pseudomonas sp. 18058. Next base: position 22,227 of record NZ_CACSJY010000007.1, on the reverse strand, counting down.
AGCAGGGCAGTGCCGCCATCGAACGGGCGATTGCCAAACTTGGCTTGCCAGAAGACGTGATCGCAAAAATGGCCGGTACCGCCGATGCTTTCGCCGCCACGCAGAAGAGCCAGCCGTTCATGATTCTTGGCGCGTTGCTCGCGGTGTATCTGGTGTTGGGTGTGCTGTATGAAAGCTACATTCACCCGCTGACGATTCTGTCGACGTTGCCGTCGGCCGGGGTCGGCGCGTTGCTGTCGATCTATGCGCTGGGTGGCGAGTTCAGCCTGATCTCGCTGCTCGGCCTGTTCCTGTTGATTGGCGTGGTAAAGAAAAACGCGATTCTGATGATCGACCTGGCGCTGCAACTTGAACGCCACCAAGGCATGACTCCGCTGGAGTCGATCCGCAGTGCTTGCCTGCAACGTCTGCGGCCGATTCTGATGACCACGCTGGCAGCGATTCTCGGCGCCTTGCCGTTGCTGCTCAGCCGCGCGGAAGGTGCGGAAATGCGCCAGCCACTGGGCCTGACCATCATCGGCGGGCTGGTTTTCAGCCAGGTGCTGACGCTTTACACCACACCTGTGGTTTACCTCTATCTCGACAAGCTGCGCCATCGTTTCAACAAATGGCGTGGCGTGCGTACCGACGCCGCTCTGGAAACTCCGCTATGACTGATCGTTCGCTTATCCATATGGCCACTGTGCGCGGCTCGCGTCTGTTAAGCCTGTCGCTGTGCGTGGCGATGCTCAGTGCCTGCGCTGTCGGCCCGGACTACCAGCGCCCGCAGACCGCCGAAATCGCTCAGTACAAAGAAGCCGAAGGCTGGCGTCAGGCCAATCCGAGTGACTCGCTGGCCCGTGGCGCCTGGTGGGAGCTGTACGGCGATCAGCAGCTCAATGGCCTGATCGAAAAACTCAACAGCTCCAACCAGACGGTTGCGCAATCGGAAGCGCAGTTCCGTCAGGCGCAGGCCTTGGTACGCAGTGCGCGCGGCGCGTTCTATCCGAGTGTTGATCTGAGCGTGGGCAAAACCCGCTCCAGTCAGGGCACCGGCAGCAGCAGTTCGAGTTTGAGCAGTTCTTCCAGCGGTATTCGCGACACCTATAACGCGCAGTTGGGCGTCAGTTGGGAAGCCGATATCTGGGGCAAACTGCGCCGTGGTCTTGAGGCCGATCAGGCCAGTGCTCAAGCGAGTTATGCCGATCTGGCGGCGATGCGCCTGAGCCAGCAGTCGGAACTGGTGCAGAACTACCTGCAATTACGGGTAATTGATCAGCAGAAACGTTTACTCGAAGCCACGGTGGCGGCGTACGAGCGCTCGCTGAAAATGACTCAGAACCAATATCGCGCCGGTGTGTCCGGACGTGACGCGGTAGCGCAGGCGCAAACCCAGCTGAAAAGCACTCAGGCCGATCTGGTCGATCTGATCTGGCAACGCGCGCAATTCGAAAACGCCATTGCCGTGCTGACCGGGCAGGCGCCAGCCGAATTCAATATTGCCGAAACCCAGAACATCCCGAACCTGCCGCAAGTGCCGTTGAGCTTGCCGTCGCAACTGCTGGAACGCCGCCCGGACATCGCCTCGGCTGAACGTTCGGTGATTGCGGCCAACGCGAATATTGGCGTGGCGAAAGCGGCGTATTACCCGGATCTGTCGCTGAGTCTGAGCGGAGGTTACAGCAGCAGTACCTCGCAAGATCTGGTCAGCTTGCCGAACCGCTTCTGGTCGGTCGGGCCGAAACTTGATCTGCCACTTTTTGACGGCGGCATCCGTTCCGCCGAAGTCGATCGCACTGAAGCAGTTTACGATCAGACCGTCGCCAAATACCGCCAGACCGTGCTCGACGGTTTCCGCGAAGTGGAAAACTATCTAGTGCAGCTCAAGGTGTATCAGGACGAAGCCGCCGTACGCCAGGAAGCGCTGGATGCAGCGCGTGACTCTCTGCGCCTGACGGAAAACCAGTACAAGGCCGGGCTGATTGCCTATATCGATGTGGTGGTGGTGCAAGCCACGGCGCTGAGCAACGAACGCAGCGTGCTGAACATTCTGCAGAGCCGCCTGATCGCCAGCGTGCAACTGATCGCCGCGCTGGGTGGTGGCTGGGATGGCCAACTGGATGTAACCGACAGCAAATAAGCCCGCTCCCCCCTGTAGGAGCTGCCGCAGGCTGCGATCTTTTGATCTTGAAAACCAAATCAAAAGATCGCAGCCTTCGGCAGCTCCTACAGGGGGAAAGGTGCTTCCCAGAGCCTTGTAGGACGATCAAACAAGCGTTTCATCGGGTTGATGGCAATTTGCTTACTTTGTCAGTGCGTTCTTCCGCGCAATCAGTACAATCGCCGCATTTGCCCAGCCGAGAATGGACGCAGTACGGTTTGGGTGGTCACGAGAACTTTCATGCTCACTGGTAGCTATTCCTCCACCCTCGTACTCATCTCGTTGTGCGTGGCGATTCTCGCCTCTTACACCGCGCTCGATCTCAGCGGCCGCATCGCCACCGCCAGGGGCCGCGCCGTGCATTTCTGGACGGCGGGTGGCGCATTGGCCATGGGGGTCGGCGTCTGGTCGATGCACTTCATTGGCATGCTCGCCTTCAAACTGCCGATTGATCTGGGTTACGACATTGGCATCACCGCGCTGTCGCTGCTGATCGCCGTGCTGTCGTGCGGCTTTGCGCTATGGCTGGTCAGTCAGCCGAAGCTACCAATCTGGCAACTGGCCTTCGGTGCGCTGATCATGGGCGCCGGTATCAGCACCATGCATTACACCGGCATGGCCGCGATGCGTATGACCCCAGGCATCGATTACGACCCGACACTGTTCAGCGCATCGTTGCTGATCGCGGTCGGCGCCTCGGCCGCCGCGCTGTGGATTGCCTTTCGCCTGCGCCAGCATTCGCCGTATGTACGGCTGATCCGTGGCGGTGCGGCGGTGATCATGGGCATCGCCATTGTCGGCATGCACTACACCGGCATGGCCGCTGCGAAGTTTCCCGACGGCAGCTTCTGTGGCGCGACCATCGATGGCCTGAAGGGCAATGGCCTCGACAGTCTGGTGCTGATTACCACGTTGGCGGTGCTGTCGATCGCCTTGCTCACCTCGATTCTTGATGCCCGCCTCGAAGCTCGCACCGCAGATCTGGCGCACTCGCTGACCGCAGCCAACCGCGAACTGACGCAACTGGCCCTGCACGACACGCTGACCGGTTTGCCGAACCGCATGTTGCTCGATGACCGCATCAATCAGGCGATGAAAAAGGTGCATGAACAGGGCGGCTGTTTCGCCTTGATGTTCATCGATCTGGATGGCTTCAAACCAGTCAACGATGCGTTCGGCCATCACATGGGCGACCAGTTGCTGCGCGAAGTGGCGCAACGCCTGCGCGAAGATCTGCGCAGTCAGGACACGCTCGCGCGCATCGGCGGCGACGAATTCGTTTTGCTGGTGCGCCTCGCCGAAACGAACGATGCATTGAGCCTGGCGGCGCGTCAGGTCGGACTGATCGCCCGTTCGTTCCGCGTGGCTGAACACGATTTGCAGATCTCCGCCAGCGTCGGCATCGCCCTGTATCCGGGCAATGGCCAGACCACGCAGGAACTGCTGATGAACGCCGACGCGGCGATGTACCACGCCAAGGGTGGCGGTAAAAACGGTTACAGCTTCTTCGACGCGTCGATGAACAGCAATGCGCGCAAGCAACTGCAACTGCTGCAGGATTTGCGTGCGGCGCTGGAACACAGCCAGTTCAGCCTGCATTACCAACCTAAATTCGACGCAGCCAACGGTCGCCCGGTCGGTGCCGAGGCGCTGCTGCGCTGGGAGCATCCGCTGCACGGCATGCTTATGCCGGACAAGTTCATTGATCTGGCGGAGAAAACCGGTTTGATCATTCCGATCGGCGAGTGGGTGCTCAATGAAGCCTGCCGCCAGATGCGCGAGTGGTACGTGCTCGGTTACACCGACTGGCGCATCGCCGTGAACCTGTCGGCGTTGCAATTCTGTCATGCCGGTTTGGTGCAGAGCGTGGCCAAGGCTTTGGCGACTCATCGTCTGCCGGCCAACAGCCTGACCCTGGAAATCACCGAAACCACCGCCATGAGCGACGCCGATGCGAGCATGACGGTGTTGCAGGAGTTGTCGGACATGGGTGTTGATTTGTCGATCGACGACTTTGGTACCGGTTATTCGAGCCTGATGTACCTCAAGCGTCTGCCGGCCAACGAATTGAAGATTGATCGTGGGTTTGTGCGTGATCTGGAGCATGACAGCGATGATGCGGCAATCGTTTCGGCGATTGTCGCGCTGGGCCAGGCGCTGGGTTTGCGCATTGTTGCTGAAGGCGTGGAGACCGGCGTGCAGCAGGATTTTCTGACGCAGTTGGGTTGTGATTCGTTACAGGGGTATTTGCTGGGGCACCCGATGCCGGCGGAGCGGTTTATGCAGGACATCGTGCGCGGCGAACAACTCGCTGAAGTCTGAGATTCCTTGTGGTGAGGGGATGTGTGTTTTCAGGATGACTGTGTTCACTGTTAATTGTGTTCACAGGGGTGAAGGGTCTGCCCCCAACACAACCCATGCAAAACCCGGCAATGGCGGTTATTCTTTCCCCCGACTGTTATGGGTGCATTCGGGGGAAGGGCCAGCATGGATAAAGTCATTGTGATCACCGGTGGCGGGCGCGGGATTGGCGCTGCTACGGCGTTGTTGGCGGCCGAACAAGGGTATCGGATCTGCATCAACTACCAGTCGGATGAACAGGCCGCGCATAGCGTGCTGGAGCAAGTTCGTGCACTGGGCGCACAAGCCATTGCGGTTCGCGCTGACGTCAGCATTGAAGACGAAGTGGTTGCGTTGTTTCAGCGCGTCGACACCGAATTGGGCCGGGTCACCGCCCTGGTGAACAACGCCGGCACCGTCGGACACAAATCGCGGGTTGACGAAATGTCCGAATTCCGCATCCTCAAAATCATGAAAACCAATGTTTTGGCACCGATCCTCTGTGCCAAGCACGCGATCCTGCGCATGTCGCCCAAGCACGGCGGGCAGGGCGGCAGCATCGTCAACGTCTCATCGGTGGCCTCGCGATTGGGCTCCCCAAATGAGTACGTCGATTACGCCGCCTCCAAAGGCGCGCTCGATACGTTCACCATCGGCCTGTCCAAGGAAGTCGCGGGCGAGGGCATTCGCGTTAACGCGGTGCGCCCGGGCTACATCTACACCGATTTCCACGCACTGAGCGGCGATCCGGATCGAGTCAGCAAGCTTGAGTCAGCGATTCCGATGGCCCGTGGGGGGCGGCCGGATGAGGTGGCGGAGGCGATTGTCTGGTTGTTGTCGGACAAGGCTTCGTATGCGACGGGGACGTTTGTTGATTTGGGTGGTGGGCGTTAATTTGAATTTTTTGTGAAAGGGGTCTTCGCAAGCAAGGGAACTTGGTTGCGAAGACATTTAGCAGAGGGTTGAGTCAATTCTCGATAATTATGTTGTCGAAAAAAGCCCGTGTAGTTGGGTTTTTGTCAGAATAGAAAACTATCAAATCCAAGGATTTTTTCGTCAGTCCTGTCAGATCTACAGGAATCGTATAGCGTTGCCATTTGTTAGTGGGCACTGGGCTTCTTACATTAAAATGTTCTCCATTGCTCGCTACGCCAACGAACACGAAGCCCTCGGGTGCATTTTCTACGCGTAAATCAAATGAAACCGTGAGTTTTTGGCCGGAGAGATGCCCGAGCGTTCTTTGAGGGCAGTCGAGAGCTGAATATTCGAGGATTTTAGTGACAAGGCATTTTCCAGGACGCTCAGTATCTTCAACCAACTCACATCGTTCAAAAGTTTCAATCATGCCCCAATCATATCTTTGGCCATCATCAAAATTCACTTGGTGCAGAATGGTTTTGTTTGACATCGTAGTTCTCCCTAACCAATTGAAAATAAGTGAAGATGCTGAAATTTCAGCTCACACTAGTTAGCCAACAGAAGTCATTACTGTCACCTGTCAGAGTTGACAGGTATTTGCGAAGTTAAGAGCCATTCGTCCGGAATAGTGAGGTGCATTGGGGTATAGGTTCAAACAGACTAAGTATGTGTTGGCAGTTCTGGCCCCTTCGGGAGCAAGACCGCTCCCACATTGGATGTGTGAACGACACATAACCAGTGTGGGAGCGGGCTTGCTCGCGAAGGCGGTAGCGGCGGCAACATCAAGCTGTCAGAACGACCGCACAATCCGCCCCAGCGTCTCCATCGCTTTCTCCGAATCCTCCGTCCACGGGCTGCCATAGTTCAGGCGAATGCAATTCCTGAAGCGCTGCGTCGGCGAAAAAATCGGCCCTGGGGCGATGCTGATGCCTTGTGCCAGCGCCATCTGAAACAACTTCAACGAATCCATCTGCTCTGGCAGTTCCAGCCACAAAAAGTAGCCGCCGGCGGGTTGGCTGACGCGTGTCTGGGCCGGGAAGTAACGGGCGATGGCGGCGAGCATGGCGCTTTGCTGCTCTTCCAGGGCATAGCGCAACTTGCGCAGGTGGCGGTCGTAGCCGCCGTGTTGCAGGTAGTCGGCAATCGCTGCTTGCGCGGGCATCGAGGCGCACAGCGAGGTCATCAGCTTGAGCCGCTCGATTTTCTGCGCGTAGCGCCCGGCAGCGACCCAGCCGATGCGGTAGCCGGGCGCCAGGCTTTTGGCGAACGAACCGCAGTGCATGACCAGACCTTCGGTGTCGAAGGCTTTCGCCGGTTTCGGTGCTTGCTGGCCGTAATAGAGTTCGGCGTAGACGTCATCTTCGATCAGCGGCACTTGGTGACGGCGCAGCAGTTCGACCAGTTCCTGTTTCTTCGCCTCGGGCATGGTTGCGCCCATCGGGTTCTGGAAACTGGTCATGCACCAGCAGGCTTTGATCGGGTGACGTTCGAGCGTCTGCGCGAGCACGTTGAGGTCGATGCCGTCGCGCGGGTGCACGGGGATTTCCACGGCTTTGAGTTTCAGGCGTTCAAGTACTTGCAGGCTCGCATAGAACGCTGGCGCTTCGATGGCCACCAGATCGCCGGGTTCGGTCACCGCTTGCAGGCACAGGTTCAGCGCTTCGAGGGCGCCGTTGGTGATCAGCAACTCTTCCATTGGCAGCATCAGGCCGCCGACCATGTAACGCAGGGCGATCTGGCGGCGCAGTTGCGGGTTGCCTGGCGACATGTCGGTGACGACCATGCGCGGATCCATCTCTCGCGCGGCGCTGGCCAGCGACCGGGATAGGCGTTGCAGGGGGAACAGGGTCGGGCTGGGGAAGGCTGAGCCGAAGGGCACGGTGTTTGGATCTTTGATCGAATCGAGTACTGAGAACACCAATTCGCTGACGTCGACTTCGGTGGATTCGTTGACCTGATGGCTGATCACCGGCTCCGAGAACGGGCTCGGCGCGTGGGCGTTGACGAAGTAGCCGGAACGGGGGCGGGCGCGGATCAGGCCTCGGCGTTCGAGCAGGTAGTAGGCCTGGAACACGGTGGAGGGGCTGACGCCGTAGGTCTGGCTGGCGTAGCGCACCGAAGGCACGCGCTGGCCGGGGCCGAGGACGCCGGAGCGGATCAGTTCAGCGATGTCGTCGGCGAATTTTTCGTAGCGTTTCATCGAGGAGCCTTGGTGCTTGGTGATTGATGGGTGTCAGGGGAAAAGCCCCTCACCCTAGCCCTCTCCCGGAGGGAGAGGGGACTGATCGAGTTGATTGTTCAATTTGCATCGACCTGAGAAATTACAGTCGAACTCAGGATTTGAATTACATGGAGATCTGCTCCCTTTCCCCCTCGCCCCCTCGGGGGAGAGGGCTGGGGTGAGGGGGGAGCGGCTGACGGATCAGCGATTCATCGGCGCCACAAACCGGCTCTTCGCCACGCTGTAAACCTCCGGCTCATCGCAATCGCTCACTTTGAAATTCAACGTCTGCGAACTACTCGCGGGCCGTTCCGTGGTCATCGCCACCGACACCGGCACATCGACAATCTCGCCCGGTGCAAGACTCAACTCAGTCTTACCCTGCAACTGAAAGCCGTCCCCGTCCAAAAGGCTCAGATTGTAAACCTGACGTTGCTGGGTTTTGTTGATGACTTTGAGACTGTAGATGTTTTCGATCTGGCCTTGAGCGTTCTCCCGGAACAGCCCGCGATCCTTTGTGACGTCCAGCGAGACCATCGGCCGTTCAACCAACGCGAGGGCGAGTGCGCCGATCATCAGCAGCAACACCACCGTGTAACCGATCAGCCGAGGTCGCAGCAGGTGGGTTTTACCGCCCTGCAGTTCGCGTTCAGAGCTATAGCGGATCAGCCCGCGCGGGTAATTCATTTTGTCCATGATCGAATCACAGGCGTCGATACACGCCGCGCAACCGATGCATTCCATCTGCAAGCCGTCGCGGATGTCGATGCCGGTCGGACATACCTGCACACACAGTTGGCAGTCGATGCAGTCGCCCAAACCGGCCTCGGCGGGTTTCACATCGCGTTTGCGCGGGCCACGGTTTTCGCCGCGCGCCACGTCGTAGGCAATCGTCAGGGTGTCTTTGTCGAACATCACGCTCTGGAATCGCGCATACGGGCACATGTGCATGCACACCGCTTCGCGCAGCCAGCCGGCGTTGATGTAGGTGGCGGCGGTAAAGAACAGCACCCAGAACAGACTGACCCCGCCGATTTGCAACGTCAGCAACTCTTCAGCGAGCGGACGAATCGGCGTGAAGTAGCCGACAAAAGTCAGCCCGGTCAGCACGCTGATCGCCAGCCACAAAGTGTGTTTGGCGGCACGGCGCGCCAGTTTGTTCAGGCTCCACGGCGCCGCTTGCAGTTTGATCCGCTGGTTGCGTTCGCCTTCAGTGAGCTTCTCGCACCACATGAAAATCCACGTCCACGAGCTTTGCGGGCAGGTGTAACCGCACCAGACCCGCCCGGCAAACACGGTGATGGCGAACAGGCCGAACGCGGCGATGATCAGCAGTGCCGACAGCAAGATGAAATCCTGTGGCCAGAAGGTCGCGCCGAAGATGTGGAATTTGCTTTCCGACAGGTCCCAGAGCACGGCCTGACGCCCGCCCCAGTTCAGCCACACCGTGCCGAAAAACAGCAAAAACAGAAACCCCGCGCCGCTCATACGCAAGGTGCGGAACAGGCCGGTGAAGCTGCGGGTGTGGATTTGATTGTCGCTGGATTTTGCCGTCGCTTTCATTGGGCGTGCGGGAATGTTTTTTATGGTTGGAGATGCTTCTACGGTTCGGACGGGGATTTGTTCGCTCATGGTCGTTCGCTCATCAGCCTCCATCAGGCCAGCGAACTATGGGCGTCGATCTGTTTGCATAACAGACTCAGGTATTTCAATAAAAAGCGTATCAGATGTTCTTTTGGACATGTCCTGCGACAACTTGAAGCAGCCCGCAGGCAAAGGCGCAAACGCCTATCGCAGGCGTCTGCGCCGGGTGTTGACCAAGGTCAGTCAAATCACCGAATCACTCTCGTCAGCCTTGAGGTGCTTACGACCGTCCTTGGCACCTGCTACGGTCAAGGCGTCGGCTTCTGCTTCGGTGATGTACACGCGCTTGCCTTCTATCTCAACGAAAGACATGGCTTTTTCACTGTCCGTTTTGACTTCCAGGGTGTCGCAGATGCGAATTTCTTCGCCATGTTCGACGGTAAAGAAACACACTTTTTGCTCGGGATTGGATTCATCGACGCGCAGGGGCATGGGGCTGTCCTTTTTCCGGGGGTGTCTGAAACGTTAGGGCGCATGCTTTGCCGATCGTTCGGCGCAACCGATTAATGGTCGCCGCTGTCCATCATCTATCGACTCATAAAAAGGACGGCACGATGAACGCCTGGTGGCATGAAGTGTGGGTGACGCTGCAAGCGGAATTTGCCGATATCGGCGATGCGTCGCAGCTGACGCGAATCACCGTGCGGCTGGTGATGGCGGCGGTATTGGGCGGGATTCTCGGTTTCGAACGCGAGCATAAAGGCAAGGCGGCCGGGGTGCGCACGCACATGTTGGTAGCGTTGGGGGCGGCGCTGTTTGTGCTGGTGCCACAGACGTCAGGGGCGGAGTCCGATGCGATGAGCCGGGTGCTGCAGGGGGTTATCGCCGGGATCGGCTTCCTTGGTGCGGGCACGATTTTGAAGAACAAGGAAGGTGATGAAGGTCACGTCAAAGGCCTGACCACGGCAGCGGGGCTGTGGATGACGGCGGCTATTGGGGTGGCGGCGGGGTTGGGCAAGGAGGCGACGGCGCTGCTGAGTACTTTGCTGGCGCTGGGGATTTTCAGCGTGATGCCACGGATCGTGCGTTTGTTTGAAAAGGATGAGCAGAAAAACGATCTTCTCTAATTCATCGCTTCCCGCGTGCAATGGGACGCGGAGCGTCCCCGGCGGCATTCCCACGCAGAGCGTGGGAACGATCGGTGGCCGGGTCAGACGATCACGGGCGGCATCGTCGTTGGTGGCTCTTCTTTCGGCGGAGGCGTGGTACCTGGCGGCTCTTGCTCTGGAATCGGTTGCGGTTCGGTTTCCGGAAGAGTGGGTTTGTCGATGTTCGGATCAGGTGTTTCGGCCGGGATCGGGATGTTCATCTGTAGACCTCCGTGTGGCACATGGCGTGAGAAGTGCTTAAGTGGATTGACCACCTCGTGGCGAATTCGATCCGCTTTTCTGTAACGGCAATTTCATCTGAACTTTTCCCGGCACCGGTCGCTCGGAACCTAAGTGAGTTCATTCCGGACGGGCGCTCGATTGCGAACGCTGAACCGGCACAAGAGCGTCCTTTGGGCGTTAAGGAGAGATGCTCAATGACTGCTGAAAACCCCTCAGAACTAAGCTACAACCCGCACATTCCGCTGTCGCAGGCTTTGTTGCTGCCACGCATCGCCATTGAAGACACCATGCCGACCCTCGATGGCGGGCAGTTCGCCGTGAAGTCGATTGCCGGCCGTGAAGTGGTGGTCACCAGCAAAGTTTTCGCCGACGGTCACGACAAGTTGGCGGTGCGCATTCGCTGGCGCGAGGAAGGCGAGGAGACCTGGCAAAGCGAGGTCATGTCCGACCAGGGCAACAATGGCTGGAAGGGTCAGTTCCGCCCCGAGCATCAGGGCCGTTTCCTCTATTGCATCGAAGCGTGGATCGATCATTTCGCCAGTTTCCAGTACGAACTGGAAAAGAAACACACCGCCGCTGTACCGGTCTCGCTGGAGTTGCAGGAAGGCCGGACGATGGTGCAACAAGCTGCCGAACGCAGCGAAGGTCAGCTCAGCGAACAGCTCGCTGCGCTGCACCATGAATTGTCCGGGCTGCTCGAAACCGAGCAGGTCGCGCTGTTTCTGCACTCGCGCAGTGCGCAACTGATGGCCGAGGCCGATCACCGCGCCTACCTGAGCGTCAGTGCTGAATTCCCGATGGACGTCGAACGCGAACTGGCCGAGTTCGCCAGTTGGTACGAGTTGTTTCCGCGCTCGATCACCGACGACCCCAAACGTCACGGCACCTTTAATGACGTGCACTCGCGCTTGCCGATGATTCAGGACATGGGTTTCGACGTGTTGTACTTCACGCCGATCCATCCGATTGGCCGCGCGCATCGCAAGGGCCGCAATAACTCGCTGACGGCGGGGCCGGATGATCCGGGCAGTCCGTACGCGATTGGCAGCGAGGAGGGCGGTCACGAGGCGATTCACTCGCAACTCGGCACTCGTGAAGACTTCCGTCGACTGGTGGCGGCGGCTGCCGACCATGGTCTGGAAATCGCTCTCGATTTCGCCATTCAGTGTTCTCAGGATCACCCGTGGCTCAAGCAGCATCCGGGCTGGTTCAACTGGCGCCCGGACGGCACGATCAAATACGCGGAAAACCCGCCGAAGAAATATCAGGACATCGTCAACGTCGACTTTTACGCGCCGGATGCGATTCCGAGTCTGTGGGTCGAGTTGCGTGACATCGTCGTCGGTTGGGTCAATGAAGGCGTGAAGATCTTCCGCGTCGACAACCCGCACACCAAACCGTTGCCGTTCTGGCAGTGGCTGATTGCCGATGTGCGCGCGCTGCATCCGGAAGTGATCTTCCTCGCCGAGGCGTTCACCACGCCGGCGATGATGGCGCGGTTGGGCAAGGTCGGGTACACGCAGAGTTACACCTATTTCACCTGGCGCAATACCAAGGCTGAATTGGCCACGTACCTCACCGAGCTGAATGAATCGCCGTGGCGCGAGTGCTACCGGCCGAATTTCTTCGTCAATACACCCGACATCAACCCGGCGTTCCTGCATGAGTCCGGGCGTCCGGGGTTCTTGATCCGCGCCGCGCTGGCGACCATGGGCTCGGGCCTATGGGGCATGTATTCGGGCTATGAACTGTGCGAAGCGGCGCCGGTGCCGGGTAAAGAGGAGTACCTCGATTCGGAGAAGTACGAGATCCGCGTCCGCGACTTCACCGCGCCCGGCAACATCATTGCCGAGATCGCCCAGCTCAACCGCATCCGCCGGCAGAACCCGGCGCTGCACACGCATTTGGGGCTGAAGGTCTACAACGCTTGGAACGACAATATTCTCTATTTCGGCAAGCGCAGCGCCGATGGCAGCAATTTCATTCTGGTCGCGGTCAGCCTCGATCCGCATAACGTGCAGGAAGCGAATTTCGAACTGCCGCTGTGGGAAATGGGCCTGCCGGACGACGCGACGACCCACGGTGAGGATTTGATGAACGGGCATCGCTGGGACTGGCATGGCAAATACCAGTTCATGCGGATTGACCCGGCATATCAGCCGTTCGGGATTTGGCGGATTACCGCTATTTGATACGTAATGATCGTTCCCACGCTCTGCGTGGGAATGTATCCCGGGACGCTCCGCGTCCCAAAATCGGACGCAGAGCGTCCATGGCGGCATTCCCACGCAGAGCGTGGGAACGATCATCGTGGGGCATTGCTAAAGAATTCAGCAGGAGTTTCACATGGCGAAGAAACCCAATGCAGCCACCTTCATCAAAGACCCGCTCTGGTACAAGGATGCGGTGATTTACCAGGTTCACGTCAAATCGTTTTTCGACTCCAACAACGACGGGATCGGCGACTTTCCCGGCCTGATCGCCAAGCTCGATTACATTGCCGAACTCGGTGTCAACACCATCTGGCTGCTGCCGTTCTACCCGTCGCCACGTCGCGATGATGGCTACGACATCGCCGAATACCGTGGCGTGCACAGCGATTACGGCACCATGGCCGACGCCAAGCGCTTTATCGCCGAGGCGCACAAACGCGGCTTGCGGGTGATCACTGAGCTGGTCATCAACCACACCTCCGACCAGCACCCGTGGTTCCAGCGTGCCCGCAAAGCCAAACCCGGCTCGGCGGCGCGCGACTTTTACGTGTGGTCGGATGACGATCAGAAATACGACGGCACGCGGATCATTTTCCTCGACACCGAAAAGTCCAACTGGACGTGGGATCCGGTCGCCGGCCAGTACTTCTGGCACCGCTTCTATTCGCACCAGCCCGACCTGAATTTTGATAACCCGCAAGTGATGAAAGCCGTGCTCTCGGTGATGCGTTACTGGCTGGACATGGGTATCGACGGTCTGCGCCTCGACGCCATTCCGTACCTGATCGAGCGCGACGGCACCAACAACGAAAACCTCCCTGAGACCCACGACGTTCTCAAGCAGATTCGCGCGGAAATCGACGCAAACTATCCCGACCGCATGCTGCTCGCCGAAGCCAATCAGTGGCCGGAAGACACCCAGCTGTATTTCGGCGATACCGACGCCAAAGGCCTGAATGGCGACGAATGCCACATGGCCTTCCATTTCCCGCTGATGCCGCGCATGTACATGGCGCTGGCTCAGGAAGACCGTTTCCCGATCACCGATATTTTGCGTCAGACCCCGGAAATTCCGGCGAACTGCCAATGGGCGATTTTCCTGCGCAACCACGATGAACTGACGCTGGAAATGGTCACCGACAAAGAACGTGACTACCTGTGGAATTACTACGCCGCTGACCGTCGCGCGCGGATCAACCTTGGTATTCGTCGACGTCTGGCGCCGTTGATGGAACGCGATCGTCGTCGCGTCGAACTGCTCAACAGCCTGCTGCTGTCGATGCCGGGCACGCCGACTCTGTATTACGGCGATGAAATCGGCATGGGCGACAACATCTATCTGGGCGACCGCGACGGTGTGCGTACGCCGATGCAATGGTCGATCGACCGTAACGGCGGTTTCTCCCGCGCCGACCCGGCCAGTCTGGTGCTGCCGCCAATCATGGATCCGCAGTACGGCTATCTGTCGGTCAACGTCGAAACCCAGGCGGGCGATCCGCATTCGTTGCTCAACTGGACGCGGCGCATGCTTGCCGTGCGCAAACAGTCGAAAGCCTTTGGTCGCGGCACGTTGAAAATGCTCTCGCCGAGCAACCGCCGCATTCTCGCTTACACCCGCGAATTCACCGACGTCGACGGCAAGCACGAAATCATTCTCTGCGTGGCTAACGTCTCGCGCAGTGCGCAAGCGGCGGAGCTGGATTTGTCGGCCTACGTCGGCATGGTGCCGGTAGAAATGTTGGGCGGTAATGCCTTCCCACCGATTGGCCAACTGAATTTCCTCCTGACGTTGGCGCCGTACGGCTTCTACTGGTTTGCCTTGGCCTCGGAAAACCAGATGCCGAGCTGGCACGTCGAGCCCGCGCAGAGCCTGCCGGACTTCACCACGCTGGTGCTGAAAAAACGCATGGAAGAGCTGCTCGAGGCGCCGTCCCGCGCGACGCTGGAGCAAAACATCCTGCCGAACTGGCTGCAAAACCGTCGCTGGTTCGCCGGTAAAGGCGCGGCCATCGACAACGTGCAAATGGCTTACGGCGTGCGCTTCGGCGATGCCCAGCATCCGGTGTTGCTCAGCGAAATCGAGGTCACCAGCGCTGGCCAGACCAGTCGTTATCAGCTGCCATTCGGTTTCATAGCTGAAGATCAGGTCGGCCCGGCACTGCCGCAGCAACTGGCGTTGGCGCGCGTTCGACGCGTGCGTCAGGTCGGCTTGATCACCGATGCGTTCAGCCTCGAAGCGTTTATTCGCGCCGTGCTGCAAGGCATGCAGAACAACACCGTGCTCGAATCGAGCGAGGGCGAAATTCGCTTCGCACCAACGGCGCAACTGGAAAAACTCGGCCTCGGTGCCGAGTCGGAAGTGCGTTACCTGTCGGCGGAGCAATCGAACAGTTCAGTGGTGATCGGCAACAGCCTGGTGCTGAAACTGATCCGCAAAGTCGCTTCGGGCGTGCACCCGGAACTGGAGATGAGCGCGTACCTGACCGAGGCCGGTTTCGAAAATATCTCGCCGCTGCTTGGTTCGGTGATTCGCCGCGACGCCAAGGGTCAAGACAATCTGTTGATGATCGCCCAAGGCTATCTGAGCAATCAGGGCGATGCCTGGGAATGGACGCAGAACAACCTCGAACGGGCGCTGCGCGACGAACTCGCCGATGCCATGTCCGAGCAGGAACAGCATTACAACGCGCTCGGCGAGTTGAAGGACTTCGCCGGCATGCTCGGGCAGCGTTTGGGCGAGATGCACAAAGTGCTCGCCGCGCCGACTGACAACGCCGATTTTGCACCGCAGGTGTCGACGGCCAAGGATGCGCAGGCCACTGGCAAAGATATCGCCGCGCAGGTCGAGCACGCGCTGAAACTGCTCAAGCAGCATCAGGGCGAACTCAGCGCGGCGGATCAGCAACTGGTCAAACGCTTGCTCGACGAGAAGAAAACCATTCTGGCCCACGTCCAGGATCTGGCGAAAAAAGCGGTGGGCGGTTTGCAGATTCGTGTGCACGGCGACCTGCATTTGGGCCAAGTGCTGGTGATCAAGGGCGATGCCTATCTGATCGACTTCGAAGGCGAACCGGCGCGGCCATTGAGCGAACGCCGTGGCAAACACAGTCCGTACAAAGATGTCAGCGGCGTGCTGCGTTCGTTTGATTACGCCGCGGCGATGACCATCAATGTGCAGAACGTTGATCACAGCGCGCAGTCTGAAGACGCACGTCGTCGTGTCGCGCAACGTTATTTGAATGAAGCGCGAGCGGCATTTGTTCAGGCATATCGCCGAGCGGCAGCTAGTCTTGATCATGCTTGGCAAGATCCTGAAGG
The DNA here is from genome assembly GCF_902706155.1 of Pseudomonas sp. 18058. Lineage (NCBI taxonomy): Bacteria > Pseudomonadati > Pseudomonadota > Gammaproteobacteria > Pseudomonadales > Pseudomonadaceae > Pseudomonas > Pseudomonas sp. 18058. Next base: position 6,102 of record NZ_CACSJY010000007.1, on the reverse strand, counting down.
GGCCGACGCTGCGCTGGCATTGTTCGGTCTGGAGAAGGCGGCCTATGAAGTGGCCTATGAAGCCGAAAATCGCCCGACGTGGCTGCCCGTGCCGTTGCACGGTTTGTATGGGTTATTGACAGGGCTTAAACCCTTTTCCGATCTTGGTGGAGAGTAGTCATGAGTTTCTCGAACAAGGAACAGGGTCAGAAAGAAGCATTGTTGCCGGCGGCGAAGGACATCGACGCGCTGGTACGTGCTGAACATCACGATCCGTTTTCGATTCTGGGGCCCCACGGCGATGGCGCCGGCGGGCAGTTTATCCGTGCGTATTTACCCGGTGCGTTGAGCGTTGTCGTGCTGGACAAGGACTCCGGCGAAGAACGCGGGCCGCTGGAGCAGACCGAAACACCGGGGCTGTTTGTCGGCCATTTTGATCAGGCGCGACCGTATCAGTTGCGCACGCGTTGGGCCGGTGGCGAGCAAGTGGCGGAGGATCCGTACAGCTTCGGCCAGTTACTCGGTGAAATGGATTTGTATCTGTTTGCCGAGGGCAATCACCGCGACCTCAGTAGCTGCCTCGGTGCGCAACTGACAAGCGTTGATGGTGTCGACGGCGTGCGCTTTGCCGTGTGGGCGCCGAATGCACGACGCGTTTCGGTGGTCGGTGACTTCAACGTCTGGGATGGCCGTCGTCATCCGATGCGTTTGCGCCATCCGTCCGGGGTCTGGGAGTTGTTCATTCCGCGCCTGCAAGCGGGCGAGTTGTACAAATACGAGATTCTCGGCGCTCACGGGATTCTGCCGCTCAAGGCTGACCCGATGGCGTTGGCCACCAGCCTGCCGCCGGACACCGCGTCGAAAGTCGCCGCGCCGCTGCAAGTCAATTGGCAGGATCAGGACTGGATGAACAGCCGTCATGATCGGCAAAAACATTCAGCGCCACTGTCGATTTACGAGCTGCACGCCGGTTCGTGGCAATGTGAGCTGGATGATCTTGGCGAGGTCGCGCGCCAGTACACCTGGCCGGAACTGGCTGAACGGCTGATTCCGTACGTGAAAGAACTTGGCTTCACCCACATCGAATTGATGCCGATCATGGAACACCCGTTCGGCGGTTCCTGGGGCTACCAGTTGCTCTCGCAATTCGCCCCGAGTGCGCGCTACGGCACGCCGGAACAGTTCGGCGACTTCGTCAACGCCTGCCACCAGGCGGATATCGGCGTGATCCTCGACTGGGTGCCGGCGCATTTCCCTACCGATACCCACGGTCTGGCGCAGTTCGACGGTACGGCACTGTACGAATACGGCAATCCGCTGGAAGGTTTCCATCAGGATTGGGACACGCTGATTTACAACCTCGGGCGCACTGAAGTGCATGGCTACATGCTCGCTTCGGCGTTGCATTGGCTGAAGCATTTCCACATTGACGGTCTGCGCGTCGATGCCGTGGCTTCGATGCTGTATCGCGACTATTCGCGCAAGGCTGGCGAATGGGTGCCGAACCGCCATGGCGGTAGGGAGAATCTGGAAGCCATCGACTTCCTCCGGCATTTGAACGACGTGGTTGAGCTGGAAGCACCGGGCGCGCTGGTGATCGCCGAAGAATCGACCGCGTGGCCGGGCGTCAGCCAGAGCACGCAGCAGGGCGGTTTGGGCTTTGCCTACAAATGGAACATGGGCTGGATGCACGATTCGCTGCATTACATTCAGCAGGATCCGGTGTACCGCGCCCATCATCACAATGAGCTGAGTTTCGGTCTGGTTTACGCGTGGTCCGAACGTTTTATCCTGCCGATTTCCCACGATGAAGTGGTGCACGGCAAACATTCTCTGATCGACAAGATGCCCGGCGATCGCTGGCAGAAATTTGCGAATCTGCGTGCTTATCTGAGTTTCATGTGGACGCACCCGGGCAAGAAGCTGCTGTTCATGGGCTGCGAGTTTGGTCAGTGGCGCGAGTGGAATCACGATCAGCAGCTGGATTGGTATCTGCTGCAGTATTCCGAGCACAAAGGTGTGCAGAAACTGGTTGGTGACCTTAATCGGCTGTACCGCGAAGAGCCGGCGCTGCACGATCAGGACGATGCGCCGCAGGGTTTCCAGTGGTTGATTGGTGATGATGCGATCAACAGCGTTTATGCCTGGTTGCGCTGGAGCAAGGACGGTAAACCGGTGCTGGTGGTGGCGAACTTCACCCCGGTGCCGCGTCAGGCGTATCGGGTCGGCGTGCCGTTCGCCGGGCGCTGGACGGAGTTGCTCAACAGTGATGCTGACACGTATGCGGGTTCCAACTATGGCAATGGTGGCGGGGCGTTTACTGAAGAAGTGCCGAGCCATGGGCAGTCGATGTCACTGGAATTGAACCTGCCGCCGTTGGCGGTGTTGATCCTTAAACCGGAGGGTTGATCCGGAACCGCGTCGCGGCCTTCGCGAGCAGGCTCACTCCTACATTTGGAACGCGTTCCCCTGTAGGAGCGAGCCTGCTCGCGAAGACGTCGGCGCAAACACCATCACTCTCAACCCGAACACTCACCCACGCGTCTGATCCTGCCGCCGTTGGCGGTGTTGATCCTTAAACCGGAGGGTTGATCCGGAGCCGCGTCGCGGCCTTCGCGAGCAGGCTCACTCCCACATTTGGAATGCATACCTCCTGTGGGAGCGAGCCTGCTCGCGAAGACGTCGGCGCAAACACCATCACTCTCAACCCGAACACTCACCCACGCGTCTGATCCTGCCGCCGTTGGCGGTGTTGATCCTTAAACCGGAGGGTTGATCCGGAGCCGCGTCGCGGCCTTCGCGAGCAGGCTCACTCCCACATTTGGAATGCATACCTCCTGTGGGAGCGAGCCTGCTCGCGAAGACGTCGGCGCAAACACCATCACTCTCAACCCGAACACTCACCCACGCGTCTGATCCTGCCGCCGTTGGCGGTGTTGATCCTTAAACCGGAGGGTTGATCCGGAGCCGCGTCGCGGCCTTCGCGAGCAGGCTCGCTCCCACATTTGGAATGCATACCTCCTGTGGGAGCGAGCCTGCTCGCGAAGGCGTCGGCGCAAACAACATCAATACCCGCTGACTACCACCGCATCCGCACCCCGAGGCTACCAATAATCCCGTTCAGATCATTGTCATCCACATCACTGCTGTAATCCGCGCTCACGTACAAACTCACCGACGGCGTCACTCGCGCCACCAGTCCCAAGCCCAACTCGACAAACGACGAGTTGCGGCTGCTGCTGATCTTGTCGACCTGATCCAGCGTCACCGTGTTGCCGGTGTACACCGTGTGCCAGAGGTTGGTGCGCACATAAGGCTCGACTGGCAGACCGCTCAAATCGTAGCTGCCTTTCAACCGTGCGCCGACCCGGCCGCTCCACGAAGTGATGTCGCTGGACGAAGCGTTGCCATTGCCGGCATACGGCGTGTCGAGGGTGATGCGCTGATTGATCAGTTGTGCCTGCGGTTCGACCACCCAGTTTTCGCTCAGACCGATCGGGTAGCCACCCTCAACGGAAAAGGTCATCGCGCTGCCCTCGGTCAACTGCCGCGCGCCTTGTTCGTTACGGCTAAAGCCGTTGACCCGGCCACCGCTGGCCGTCAGATCAACGTGCCAGCCTTGCGGCCCGGTCAGGCTGTAATAGGCGCCGAGGCTCTGGCCTTGCAGGTTGAGGGTGTCAGTAGCCGGGTCGGCGAGGGCGCGGCTGGTGATTAAACCAGTGCCGTTGCCTTGAATCTGGTTGACCCCGCCGATCAGTCCGATGGTTTGCGTATGGCCGCTGCCGCTTTGCAGGGTCAGCACCGCAGGGCCTTTCAGATCGCCGCTGCCGGGCATCGCGAAACCTGCCGATTGCACATCGATTTGCGCCTGACGGGCGCTTTTGCCGTAGAGCTGATCCCAGGCAGAAGGGGAAATGTCTTCGGTGATCAGCTTGGCGCCCTGCACATCCGGGCGTGGACTGAAACGTTGTCGATCCGGGGTGATCACCGTTGCGGGCAAGGTCATCACCGGAACATCCTGGCGATACCACGCCGCCGTCTCATCCGCCGCAGGGCCGGCCTGCGCCTCCATGGATGAACACAGCAAGATAGAACTCGACACTGTGCAAAAAGTAACTTTGATCTCTGCTGAGGTGAATGAAGTTTTCATGGAGGTCTACCTTGCTATCGCATGCGCTGTCTCTACGTGGCGTCTCTCCTACCCCGAACGAGGGGCGACCGAATGGAGCGGGGCGAACCGTGGCCGCTCGATTTCGCGAGTGTCCGAAGGCTCGCCCCGGACAGTGTTTCCGGGGGTAGTAAGGTTGAGCTAAGAAGACTGAGGGGCTTGCGTCAAGAAACTGCGCGATGAGTGGTATGAGAGATATCAGATGACGCAACTGTCTGTTTTTCTGAACATATCTAAGGTGTTGTTTATTGGGAAGAACGCCGCAAAACCTGCGGCGTAGACGTTTTAGCCCGCAGGCATAGGATTACAAATGCACTTCAACGGCCAGCGGCAAGTGATCGGACAGATGTGTCCACGGCTTGTTGCCGAGGATTCGCGGGTCATGGCTGCTGGCATTACGCAGGTAGATCCGGTCGAGGCGCAGCAACGGGAATCGCGCCGGATACGTCTTGGCCGGGCGCCCGTGATGACGTTCGAAGGCCTCGTGCAGGTAATCGCGGCGGGCGAGGGCGGCGTTGCCCTGGAGCTGCCAGTCATTGAAATCGCCGGCGATAATCACCGGTGCATCTTCGGGCAACGATTCAAGCAACTGACAGAGGAGTTGCAGCTGTAATTGGCGATGGCTTTCGAGCAGGCTCAAATGCACGCAGATCGCGTGTACTTCCGCATGGCCCGGGACATCGAGCACACAGTGCAAAAGGCCTCGGCGTTCGGGGCCGGTAATCGAGACGTCGAGATTGCGGTATTCGCGGATCGGATATTTCGACAGCAACGCATTGCCGTGGTGGCCATCGGGATAAACCGCGTTGCGCCCGTAGGCAAAGTCACTCCACATGCTGTCGGCGAGAAATTCATACTGCGAGGTCTGCGGCCATTCGTTGTAGCGACTGGAATGCCGCTCGTGTTCGCCGACCACTTCCTGCAAAAACACCAGATCCGCCGAGGTGCTGCGCACCGCTTCACGCAGTTCCGGCAGAATGAAGCGCCGATTCAGCGCGGTAAAACCCTTGTGCGTATTCACCGTCAGCACGCGCAAGCGATGAATGACTGGCGCGTCGACCACATGACGCTTGAGATCGCTGGACACGTTCACTCCTCTGAATCCTGACTGCCTATTCATGCGACTGATGCGTGGGGGCGGCAGTTCCTTTGAACACCCATCAATATCTGCTTTGCCTGACCCAGCGACTTCGCGAGCAAGCCCGCTCCCACAGGGAGGTGTGTTGGATGCAGGATTTGTGTCGGGTGGAGATCAAAATGTGGGAGCGGGCTTGCTCGCGAAGGCGTCAGTTCATTCAACATCTTTGTTGGCTGACATACCGCTTTCGCGAGCAAGCCCGCTCCCACAGGGGGAGGTGTTCCGGATGCAGGATTTGTGTCGGGTGGAGATCAAAATGTGGGAGCGGGCTTGCTCGCGAAGGCGTCAGTTCATTCAACATCTTTGTTGGCTGACATACCGCTTTCGCGAGCAAGCCCGCTCCCACAGGAGAGGTGTGTTGGGTGCAGGATTTGTTTCGGGTGGAGATCAAAGTGTGGAAGCGGGCTTGCTCGCGAAGGCGTCAGTCCATTCAACATCTTTGTTGGCTGACATACCGCCTTCGCGAGCAAGCCCGCTCCCACAGGGGGAGGTGTTCCGGATGCAGGATTTGTGTCGGGTGGAGATCAAAGTGTGGGAGCGGGCTTGCTCGCGAAGGCGTCAGTTCATTCAACATCTTTGTTGGCTGACATACCGCTTTCGCGAGCAAGCCCGCTCCCACAGGGGAGGTGTGTTGGATGCAGGATTTGTGTCGGGTGGAGATCATAGTGTGGGAGATTCTATGGTTGCGAACAACGTTTTTTAGGCAGTTTTGCTGACGTATGCTTTCTCGCTCTTCAGCAGCGCGTATGCAATACGCGCGAGTTTACGTGACAAAATCACCAGCGCTTCAGTGGTGGCCTTGCCCTTGTTTCGATGA